>JBBPZF010000171.1:0-2986 GCA_038199105.1 Chitinophagales bacterium
GTAATGCTGGATAAGTATTTTACTTTAAATTAATTATTAGATTTGCCCTTACCCTTCAAAGTAAAAAAAATGAAGAACAAGTTGTTGATTACTCTCGCCGCAATCGCCACTTTCGCTGTAACCGGCTGTGGTAAATCCGGAAAATCAAAGGGGCCAAAAAATGATTATGGTCAGCTTATAGGTGTTGCTCCAAGCACGAGGTATTCTTTGCCTAAACCTCCGGGGATGGTGTATATCCCACCGGGAACTTTTCACATGGGACCAAGTGACGAAGATGTCAACTATGCATTTACTGCCAGAAACAAGCAAGTTTCTATCAGTGGATTTTGGATGGATGCCACCGAAATTACTAATAATGAATACCGCCAGTTTACTAATTGGGTGAGAGATTCAATTGCTGCCAAGCTTATGGGATATGTGAAGCAAGGCTCTGATGGCAATGAGTATATTGACTGGAAAAAAGCTGCGACAATTAAATACAGCGATAAAGCAACTATGGAAAAAATAGATGCTATGATTGTTACACCCGATAACAGAATATTCGGAAGGAAAGAACTGGATCCGCTAAAAATAATGTACCATTCTGAAGTTTTTGATTTTAAAGAAGCAGCGAAAAGAGAAAATGCAACTGTGCCAAGAGGCAAGTTTATTTCGAGATATGATATCCCTGTTTATCCTGATACATTAGCATGGGTAAGAGATTTTGCTTACTCTTATAATGAGCCTATGGCGAAGCAATATTACAGCCATCCTGCATTTGGTAATTATCCTGTAGTAGGCGTTACCTGGAAGCAGGCAACTGCTTTTTGTGAATGGAGAAGCCAATATTTGAATTCTTATTTAATTAATAAAAACAGGTCAACCGAATCTCCTTTTCGCCTTCCAACTGAAGCGCAATGGGAATACGCCGCAAGAGGCGGTAGGTCACAGTCTCCTTATCCGTGGGGCGGACCTTATTTAAGAAATAAAAAAGGATGCCTGTTAGCAAACTTTAAACCCGGGCGTGGAAATTATCCCGAAGATGGTGGCTTTTATACTGTACGTGCGGATGCATATTGGCCAAATGATTTTGGTCTCTACAATATGGCGGGTAACGTGGCGGAGTGGACTTCATCCTTATATTACGAAGGCGGTTACAATTTTCAACACGATATGAATCCTGATATACGTTATAATGCGAAGGATCAGGACCCACCGCGCATGAAGCGGAAAGTAATTCGCGGCGGCAGTTGGAAAGATGTTGGATACTTCCTTCAAACCAGCACAAGAGCCTACGAATACCAGGATACTTCTAAAGCTTACATCGGTTTCCGTTGTGTGATTGATTTACCACCCGTTGCAAGCAAGAAAAAATAAATTATAATTCCATAGAATAAACTTTTAGAAAACACCTTACTGCCTGTATTAATATTGTTTTAATATGGGCATTGTATTTTAATAAAGCGAGTATAAAAACCAATTAACCTAAACAAATAACAAACAAATCAAAATTCAATTATCATGCCTCACAGAAAAAGAACCTTTTTAACCCTAATTGACGTATTAGTAAGCGCCGGTGCTGCAGTTATTATATTTGCTGCCTGGGCCAAATTAACTCACCAGTCTTATGCAGATACCATGCTCACAGTTGGTATGTGGACAGAGACAGCCATCTTCCTGGTTTATGCTGGTATAGAGTGGGTAAAACCAAAAAGACATGAAGAAGATCAACAACCAGGGGAGGAAAAAGTGCCTGTGGTAAAAGGAAATCCTGCATTAGCATCTATGGATAAAATGCTTCTTGAAGCAGATATTACGCCTGTAAACCTTAAGAGGCTTGGTGATAATTTCCAAAAATTAGGCACAACAGTTTCCAATATAGGTGAGGTAGGCGACGTTGTAAAGTCAACCGGTGACTTCTCTGCTAAAACAAAAGAAGCTACTTCAGCTATGGGCTTGATGAAAGATGCGTACGTAAATTCTGCCAATACTATGAGCAATTTTAATAACGCGGCTGATAGCGCCAAAGGCTTTCACGACCAGGTTCAGGTGCTTACAAAAAATCTTGGTTCATTAAATACTATTTATGAACTGGAACTTAATGAAAGCAACAACCATCTGAAAACCCTTAATAGTTTTTATGGTAAAATGGCACAGGCAAGCGAAGTGATGATGTCCACGGTTGATGATGCACAGGCAGCTAAAGAGCAAATCGGTGCATTGGCAAACAATCTTGGGAAATTAAACCAAGTATATGGCAATATGCTTAGCGCAATGCAAGGCAGGCAATAAAAAATTTAAAATCCAATCTCACTAACTAACACAGAAAAAATAAAATCATGGCCTTACCTAGAGAACCGCGGCAGAAGATGATCAATATAATGTACCTGGTACTTACCGCTATATTAGCGCTCAATGTATCTGCCGAGGTAATAAATGCATTTCAAGTCGTAAATACAAGTTTAATAACATCTAACAGCAACATTACTTCTTCAAATGAAACGATATACAAATCATTAGAAGCTAAGCTTAGTGATCCGCAATCTGCTGAAAAAGCAAGGATATGGGAACCAAAAGCAATGGCAGCTAAAAAATATTCTGATGATTTGAATAATTACATTGAAAGCTTAAAGCTTGACCTAAAAAAGGGTGCAGACTTGAAGATGAAATGGAACAAAGAAAAGAAGGATAGCATTGAAGATTACAGAAAGGATAACCTGGATGCTTCTACCAGGCTTTTTGAAACTAATGGCAAAGGAAAAGAACTTGAAGCCCGGTTAAAAAAATACAAAGATGATATGCTTGGAATTGATCCAGCTATTAAAGCCGAATTTGCGACAAGTTTTCCTGTAACTATTGTCCCTCCTGTAAGCCAGGAAGGCGATCAGAAAGATTTTACCCAATCATTCTTCCACATGACTCCTACTATTGCTGCATTAACTATGCTTAGTAAGTTTCAGAATAATGTGAAAAATGCAGAAAGTGAAGTGGTGACCTATTGTCATAA
>JBBPZF010000172.1:0-2995 GCA_038199105.1 Chitinophagales bacterium
ACGTTTCAGGAAAATGCGTCTTGAAAAATATATCTTTTACTGTCGATAATGGAGAATGTCTTGCCATAGTTGGCCCGTCCGGAAGTGGTAAGTCAACATTGATTAAAATACTGGCATCAAACTATCTCAATAATATCAATATCAGGTTTCATAACGAGAACGGTTGTGCGCCGCATGTCACTGTTATTTCACAGCAACACCATTTCAAAAATCTTTCTAATACCTCTACGTTTTATTACCAACAACGTTTTAACTCGGCGGACTCGGAAGATTCGCTAACGGTAAATGATGTATTGCTTGCCTCTGGTGGCAATAAAAAAACAATACAGGAGACTCTTGACTTGCTTGGCATTGAGCATGTGCAAAGTTCGCCGATGATACAGCTATCGAACGGCGAGCATAAAAGATTCCAGTTGGCAAAAGCTATTTTGCAAAATGCAGATTGGCTGTTATTAGATAGCCCCTACACTGGGCTCGACATAGCCGCCAGGAAATTATTAAATGTAATTATAGATAAGCTCATTGCGAAAGGCATGCATATTTTATTAGTGACTTCTCTTTCGGAAATGCCTTCCTCGGTTACGCATGTGGCTTTGCTTAAGCATGGAGAGTTGCAGGCGAAAATTTCGCGTGAAGACTTTCAAAAGAATAGTCTGGATATTAAAATGAAAAATTTCTTCCCGTCATCATCTTTAAAAAAAATAGAGTCAATAAAGCCTGCGTATTCTTATGATGATTTTTCACTTGCAATAAAAATGGTAAACACTAACGTTTCATACAACAATAAAAAAGTTCTTGAAGATATTAATTGGGAGGTAAATAAAGGCGAATGCTGGAGTGTATCAGGCCACAATGGTTCAGGCAAGTCAACATTACTCAGCCTTGTCACGGGTGATAACCCGCAGGCATTTGCTAACGAGATTTATCTTTTTGATAGAAAAAAAGGAAGCGGTGAATCTATATGGGATATCAAGAAAAAAATCGGTTATGTGTCGCCTGAGTTGCATCACTATTTTGAGTCGGGCATAAGCTCCTTCGACGTAGTGGCATCAGGTTTGTTTGATACAATTGGATTATTTAAAAGGATAAACGAAAAACAGCAAATACTTGTCGAAGAATGGATGTCGCTTATGAATGTTACTCATTTTGCAAAAAGATTATTCAGCCAATTGTCAAATGGCGAGCAAAGACTAGTACTGCTGACGCGGGCTCTTATAAAAAACCCACCTTTATTAATATTGGATGAACCCTGCCAGGGACTTGGCCCGGAAGTATCCGAATGGTTCGTTTCATTAATAAATGATGTTTGCGTAAGACTAAACAAAACATTGATTTACGTCAGTCATTACGAAGAAGAAATTCCCTCATGTGTTACAAATACTTTGAAGCTTGATCACGGAAAATTGCAGCATGATAAAAAAGAAATAAAAAAATGAAAAAGAATATTGCGGTTATAATGGGTGATGGTATCGGCCCGGAAGTTACAAAGCAATCAATAAGGGTATTAAATTCGATCGCAGAAAAATATCATCATGAATTTAAGTTTTCTTATTGCCTGATGGGTGCCATTGCTATTGAGAAAACTGGCGATCCGCTGCCACAGCAGACGATAGATACTTGCCTGAAAAGTGATGCCATTTTACTTGGTGCAATCGGCCATCCAAAATATGATAATAATCCTTCTGCAAAAGTGCGCCCAGAGCAGGGTTTGCTTAGAATAAGGAAGGAGTTGCAATTGTATACCAACATCCGGCCTGTTACTACCTATCCTTCTTTACATCATCTTTCACCATTAAAAGATAAGCACCTGCAAGGAATTGATTTTATCATTTATCGTGAGCTTACTGGAGGAATTTATTTTGGCAAAAAAGAATTAAGCGAAGACCAAAATGAAGCTTCCGATTTATGTGTATATAATAGAAGTGAAGTGGAGAGAATTGCTAAGCTGGCTTTTGAGGCTGCGCAAAAAAGAAGAAAGAAATTAACGCTTGTTGATAAAGCAAACGTGCTGGAAACATCAAGGCTTTGGAGAAGGGTAGTGCAGGAAATGTCAAAAAATTATCCTGATGTAAAAGTGGATTACATGTTTGTGGACAATGCATCTATGCAGATAATTGTAAATCCGCAACGGTTTGACGTGATACTTACTGAAAATATGTTTGGTGATATTTTAAGTGATGAAGCAAGTGTAATAAGTGGTTCGTTAGGCTTGTTACCTTCTTCGTCTATTGGAAATAGCTCCGCTCTATTTGAGCCTATTCATGGCTCTTACCCGCAGGCTGCCGGAAAAGATATCGCAAATCCGGTTGGGTCTATTTTATCAGCCGCTATGATGCTGGACCACTTTGGCCTTGCAGAAGAAGCAGCCGAAATACGCAAAGCAATTGCATGGAGCCTCGGAAACGCCCTTGTGACGAAGGATATTGACCCAATGAATTTTTATTATACTTCTACCATCGGCGAATTGATAAGTGATTTTATAGAAAATGATGTTCCCTCAAGAGTCAATTCTAATAATATTGCTTTAGGTAAAACAACGATTATTTAAAAAAGAAATTGATTTATGTATTACGACGATCAGACATATATATACCTTAATGGCAAAGTGGTAAAAGCTTCAGAAGCTAAGACCGACTTTTACAGCCAGACTCTTCATTATGGCTATGGCGTCTTTGAAGGCATTCGTTCTTATAAAATCTCAACCGGCGAAACTAAAATTTTTAAGGAAGTTGAGCATTTTGAAAGATTAAAAAATTCTGCTGACGCTCTGAATTTACCTTATTCGTGGAATGCTGATGAATTGATAAAAGCGACTTATGAAGTTTTAGCAAAAAATAATTTGCAGGACGCATATATAAGGCCGCTTGTTTATGCTCCTGCCAACATGAGTTTTAATCTGAACAAAGAATCGTTTATTGTAATCGAAACGTGGCAGATGCAACCTTTTCTTGGTGAAAAATTATTAAGAGTAATGACCTCATCATTTGAACGCCCC
>JBBPZF010000173.1:0-11559 GCA_038199105.1 Chitinophagales bacterium
GGTACAGATGTTCCGGCGCCTGACTATGGAACTGGAGAAAGAGAAATGGCCTGGATACTTGATACTTATGGTGCTATGCACCCGGGTGAAATTGATGGAGCTGCATGTGTAACCGGTAAACCTGTAACACAAGGTGGCGTGCGTGGAAGAAAAGAAGCTACCGGGCTCGGCGTTTTTTATGGCCTGAGCGAAATATGTAATATGCCTTCGATGATGGATAAGCTCGGCCTTACAATTGGCGTAAAAGGAAAGAGAGTATGTGTGCAGGGTCTGGGAAATGTTGGTTATCATTCCGCTTTATTCTTTCAACAGGCAGGAGCGCTTATAGTGGGCCTTGCAGAATATGAAGGCGCTATTTTCAATTATGATGGGCTTGATGTAGATAAGGTTTGGTTGCATCGCACTAAAACCGGCTCCATCCTTGATTTTCCGGGAGCTGAAAATTTTGAGAAGAGGTCAGACGCATTGGAGATGGACTGTGATATTCTTATACCTGCCGCATTGGAAAATGTGGTGAATGGACAAAACGCTTCACGGGTAAAAGCAAAAATTATTGGCGAAGCAGCAAATGGGCCACTTACTCCTGAAGCAGATGAGATACTAAATTTAAAAGGTGCATTGGTCGTGCCTGATATGTATTTAAACGCAGGTGGTGTTACCGTTAGTTATTTTGAATGGCTGAAAAATCTTAGCCACGTACGTTACGGCAGGCTTGAAAAAAGATTTTCAGAAAACATGAACCAGCATATTCTCGGGCAGCTTGAGGAGCTTACAGACAAAAAGGTAAGTACATTAGAGAGAGATTTTATTGTGCATGGCGCAGATGAAGTTGATCTTGTAAGAAGCGGCCTTGAAGAAACCATGATAACCGCGACACGTGAAATAGTTGACATCTGGCAAAAGACCCCTGCTATACCGGATATGCGTACTGCAGCTTATGTTTGTGCGATAAATAAGGTGGCTACGTCTTACGCTGAACTGGGAATATTTCCTTAGCACGATATACTATGTACCATGTGGGACGTGCGATGTAGAACGTTCACTTACACTGTTTTCGTTTTTCAAAAAACTAAAAATCCGGGAATCCATTTATCTCAAAAAACTGGTTGTCTTTTTTTTCAAAGCCAAATGAATAACTGCCGTTGGTGATAATGAGAAAAGCTGCGGGCAAAGTAATGTGATAGCGTAAGATTTGTTCCAGAGTTTTCTCCGAAAGCGGAACATTCATTTCCTTACATTCTATTATCATCCACGGTAATAAAGCTCTGTTATAGACTACAAGATCACAACGCTTTTTTAATTCTCCTAACCTTATTTCTTTTTCTACGGCTATCAATGATGAAGGATAGTTTTTTACAAGCAATAAATACTGTATCATATTCTGCCGTACCCATTCTTCCGGCGTAAGCAGCAGCCATTTTTTTCTAATTGCATCAAATACCTCTCTCCCATCATTCAATTTTCTTGTCTTAATCTGGTTTCGGGGAAATTCAATTTTTATCATTATTCAAATAGCTACGATTGATATATGTCGAAGTAAAATTATTTTTTTCGGTTTTATTAAGTTAAGTTGATAGGGCGTATAAGCATCCACTGCTTCTAAAAGCTTCCTAAAATCTAAAATCGTATTTTTAACCATAACAAATAAACAACAATCGGGCTTAGAAAAATATGAAAACAAAAAAAGAGATAGTCAATAACTGGCTGCCAAGATATACCGGAGAAAAGCTCAGCAATTTTGGAGAATATATTTTGCTTACCAATTTCAGCAATTATGTAAAAATGTTTGCTGACATGCACAAAGTAAAAATAGTGGGCATGGATAAAGCAATGCAATGCGCCACTGCTGACAATATAACTATAATAAATTTTGGAATGGGCAGCCCCGGAGCTGCAACAATCATGGATCTCTTAAGCGCTATTGATCCTGAAGCGGTGTTGTTTTTAGGAAAATGCGGCGGCTTAAAAAAAAGAAATAAAATTGGCGATCTTATTTTGCCCATAGCGGCCATAAGAGGAGAAGGAACTTCTGATGATTATTTTCCACCTGAAGTGCCTGCCCTTCCTGCATTTGCTCTGCAAAAGGCTATCTCAACTACTATCCGTGATTATGCATTTGACTACTGGACCGGAACTGTCTATACCACCAACCGCCGTGTATGGGAACATGATGATGAACTTAAAACTTACCTCAGAAAAATACGGGCTTACGCTGTTGACATGGAAACGGCAACAATTTTCACCGTTGGCTTTTTTAATAAAATTCCTACCGGTGCACTGCTTTTGGTAAGTGATTCTCCTATGGTGCCGGAGGGTGTAAAGACTACAGAAAGCGATGCAAGCGTAACAGCGCAATATGTAGAAAGACATTTGAAAATAGGAATTGATTCTCTTAAGCAATTGATCAACGGCGGCCTCACTGTAAGGCATTTGAAATTTTAATATTTTATGTATTGCGTTTTTTGAATGCTAAAAAGTAAATGATAAAGTAATCGACTTAACATTAACTATTGACTATTGACCATTGACCATTGACTATTGACTATTGACCACCTTCCATTCCATGAATCTTCCTCTTCTTACGATAGATAATTTAAGTGTAGATTTTGTTACAGAATCAGGAGTTACTTCTGCAGTGCAAAATATTTCAATAGAAATAAAGAAAGGTGAAACGGTTGCTATCGTTGGGGAGTCGGGCTCTGGTAAAACCGTTACATCTTTATCAATTTTACAATTACTGCCGGTGCCGCCTGCAACATATAAATCAGGTAAAATTTTTTTCTCTGAAGATGGAATCAGTAAACTAAACCTTCCTGACTTGCCTGAAAAGGATCTCCGGCAGATAAGGGGAAACAAAATATCAATGATTTTCCAGGAACCAATGACCTCACTAAACCCTGTGAAAACATGCGGTTCGCAGGTAATGGAGGCCATCATGCTGCATAAAAAAACTTCACGAAAAGAAGCCAAAGAAAAAACCATTGAATTATTCACACATGTTCAGCTGGCGGATGCTTCGGCTATGCTACAGCGTTATCCTCACCAAATAAGTGGCGGCCAAAAACAACGGGTGATGATTGCTATGGCCATGAGCTGTGATCCTGCTTTACTTATCGCAGATGAACCCACCACTGCGTTGGACGTTACTGTTCAAAAAACCATACTGCAATTGATAAAAGACCTGCAGCAGGAAAAGGATATGAGCGTAATCTACATAACGCACGACCTTGGGCTGGTTGCCGAAATCGCAGATAAAGTAATAGTAATGTACAAAGGCCTGATTGTAGAAACTGGTACAGTGAAAGAGATATTTTTAAGCCCCAAACATCCTTATACCCGCGCCTTAATAAGCTGCCGCCCGAATGCAGCATCTAAAGGAAAACTGTTGCCTGTGATAAGTGATTTTATAAATAAGAATGGGGATAATTCCAGGGAAAATAATTTAGCAAAGGCGCCAAACATCGTTTCAACAGAAAATAATACTACCGAACCAAAACTTATCACGTCAACGATAAACACGTCAACTCCTTTATTGAAAGTTGAAAACCTGAAAGTGTATTTCCCTATTAAAAAAAGCTTTACCGGGAAAATATTACAGGAAACAAAAGCTGTTGATGATGTAAGTTTTAGCGTTACAAAAGGTGAAACTTTGGGCCTGGTTGGCGAAAGCGGTTGTGGCAAAACCACGCTGGGCAGAACTTTGATAAGGCTCATTAAGCCAACCGCCGGCAATATTTTTTTTAATGGAAAAAATATTGCCACTATACCGGATGAAGAGATGAGGAAAATGCGAAAAGATATCCAGATAATTTTCCAGGATCCCTATGGTTCACTCAACCCGCGACTTACGATAGGAAAGGCGATAGATGAACCAATGAAAATTCATAAAATATTACCCAGCGAAAAACAGCGCAGGGAAAAAATAATGAACCTGTTGGAAAAGGTAGATTTAAAGCCCGAACATTTCAACCGTTACCCTCACGAGTTTAGCGGTGGCCAGCGGCAAAGGATATGTATTGCCCGGGCTTTAAGCCTCAATCCTGATTTTATTATTTGCGATGAAAGCGTTTCGGCATTGGACGTTAGTGTGCAGGCGCAGGTGTTGAACCTGTTAAACGAACTTAAAGAGGAACTTGGCTTTACCTGTATCTTCATTTCACATGACCTTGGCGTAGTTCATTATATCAGTGACAGGATTATGGTAATGAACAAAGGGAAGATTGAAGAAACGGGAACGGCGGATGAAATATATTTTACGCCTAAAACGTTATATACACAGAATTTAATCGCTTCTATACCTAAGGTTGTTTTTTAGTTAAAAAATTTAAATGGACGTCTTTCAAAAACGAATCGATAATTTAACTTTCAAATTAAATCCATTTTAGTAACTTCGCAGCCTTAAAAAAAATCATGCCGTAACATGATAAGTGGCCCAACCCGGGCACGTATCTCTGTAAAAACTACAGTAATGGCATGTGACAATTAACTTTAAATCAATAATTGCACATGAAACTCAGTCAATTTAAATTTGACCTTCCACTTAACCTTATTGCACAAACGCCTACCAAACGCCGTGAAGACAGCCGAATGATGGTTATTGAAAGAAAGACAGGTAAGATCGAGAACAAACATTTCAAAGACATCCTTGATTATTTCGATGATAAAGATGTATTCGTAGTAAACAACACAAAAGTATTTCCCGCCCGCATGTATGGTCGCAAAGAAAAGACCGGCGCAAAAATCGAAGTTTTTTTACTAAGAGAATTACATAAGGCAAACAGGCTTTGGGATGTAATTGTTGACCCGGCAAGAAAAATCCGCGTGGGCAATAAACTATATTTTGGAGAAAGTGATGAACTGGTGGCAGAGGTAATTGATAACACAACCAGCCGCGGAAGAACCATTCGTTTTTTATGGGATGGCCCGGAAGATGAATTCAGGAAAATGCTTTACCTGATGGGAGAAACACCTTTACCAAAATACATCAAGCGGAAGCCGGATGAAGATGATAAAGAAAGATTTCAAACTGTATATGCCAAACATGAAGGAGCAGTAGCGGCGCCCACTGCGGGCCTGCACTTTAGCCAGGAACTTATAAAAAGGCTGGAGATAAAAGGTATTCGCTTTGCCGAAGTAACATTACACACGGGACTTGGCACCTTCAGGCCAATAGAAGTAGAAGATCTCAGCAAACATAAAATGGATGCGGAATATTACCGTATTGAAGAAGAAGCCTGCAAAATTGTAAACAAGGCAAAAGAAACACACAAAAGAATCTGTTCTGTAGGAACTACCACTATGCGGGCTATGGAAACAAGCTTCACGGCACAAAAGTTTTTAAAACCCGCAGAAGGATGGACAAATCACTTTATTCATCCACCATACACATTTAATATTGCCGACTCATTGGTTACGAATTTTCATCTACCGAAGACCAGCCTGCTTATTATGACGTGTGCATTTGCCGGTTACGATCTTATAATGGATGCTTATAAAAGAGCAATTAAAGATAAATATCGCTTCTTCAGCTATGGTGATGCCATGTTGATTATATAAATCAATTCGCTTTTTAAAAATATTATTCCCTGCCACAAGCGGGGAATTTTTTTTAGCATCAATTATTTAATAAATTAGCCGAAACGATTTTTATGAGAAGCATCAATCAATGGCTGGATGAATATGGTGAGAGCCATAGAAACGAAACCAATAAGCTGATACATTGGATATGCGTTCCTGCAATTTTTTCTCCATTACCGGTTTGCTTTATTTCATTAAGCTGCCATGGTTTATTACTCCAAATGTACAATTGAATATGGCTATGATAGTTCTTGCTTTTGCCATCATCTATTACTTCAGGCTCTCTGCGTCTATAGGAATTGGTATGTTTTTATTTGGATTGTTCTGCCTCATTTTATGCTATATCATAGAGAGTTTTGTCCCTTTTTCTTTATGGCTTGTTTGCCTGATGATATTTGTGGCTGCATGGATAGGCCAATTCTACGGGCATAAAATAGAAGGAAAGAAACCTTCATTCCTAAAAGACCTGCAATTCTTATTGATCGGCCCAATGTGGCTGATGTCTTTTTTGTATAAAAAGATCGGATTGAAATATTGAGAATACAGATGTCGGCAAAATTATTTGCAGGATTTACATTCCAAACAAACCCTTATTTAAAAGTTGTAAAGTCTTCTCTTTATGCTCATGAGAAATAAGAATTGAAATATTGTGCTGGCTTCCACCATAGCTTACCATCCTTACAGGAATACCCGATAAGGAGGTAAAAACTTTTGCAAGCACATCAGGGGTTTGTGTAATTTGGTTTCCGACGATTGATACAATTGTCTGATCGCTGTCAACTTCTACACTTCCAAACAATTCAAGCTCTTTTATAATCTCGGCCAGGTAAGCATCATTATCAATGGTAAGTGATACTGCCACTTCAGAAGTAGTCACCATATCTATAGCGGTTTGATATTTTTCAAACACTTCAAATATTTTTCTCAAAAAACCATACGCCAATAACATGCGGCTGCTTTTGATTTTGATAGCCGTAATGAAATCCTTTGCCGCAACTGCTTTCACACCTACACTTCCTGCCTCGCTTACTATAAGTGTCCCCGGCGCATCGGGCTGCATTGTGTTTAATAACTTAACCGGAAAATTAAAATATTGAGCGGGCCATATACTGGCAGGATGCAAAATTTTGGCGCCGAAATATGCAAGCTCTGCTGCCTCGTCAAAACTTAAACGCGCGATAGGTTTGGTTTTTTCAACCACCCTCGGATCATTATTATGCATGCCATCTATATCAGTCCATATCTCACATACCGATGCACCAATAGCACCGGCGATCAGTGATGCCGTATAATCGCTCCCTCCTCTTTTTAGATTATCTACTTCGCCCTTTGCATTTCGGCAAATGTAGCCTTGCGTAAGAAAAAGAGTAGTCTCTTTATGCTTCTTTAGTATCTGCGATAATTTTACTTTTATGCTTCCAACCTGCGGCTCACTAAAAGAATCTATGGTCATAAAATCCAGTGCAGGCAACCATGTATGCTTTACACCTTTTTCATTAAGAAAAACGCTGAAAAGCTTGGTGCTCAGTAACTCACCTTGCGCAAGTATGTCTTTGTTTAAAGCTTCGCTGTAAGATATTTTTAAGATGATATTTAGAAACTCAAAATGTTCTGCAATTATCGCCTTTGCCTTGTTATAAGCATCTTCGCTTTTTACCAGCTTGATTATAAAATTCTGGTAGTGCAGCTCCAACGCATCTATGTGTTGCTTCGCAGCAGGCCTTTCACCTTTACTGAGGCTGCTACTTATTTCAGAAAGTGAATTGGTGGTGCCACTCAATGCACTAAGCACAACTATTGTCGGCTCATCATCTTTTGTAATCAGCTTCACTATCTCGTTCATTCTTTCGGGCTTACCAACACTGGTGCCGCCAAACTTCATTACTTTCATTTCTTTCTCCCTCCGGTATTTTTTATTAATAGAGTTGCAAATGTAGTATATAGCGGGAATATAGACTGCGACGTTCGAATCAATCGACGTTGGATAACCCGATTAATTCTTCCAAACTAAATACATCGTCAATTGAAAGGAAAGAAAGATAATTATCATCAATAATTTCAAATGATTTCTTTTCCTGGCTTGAAAGATTTTTTATTGAGGGGAATTTTTCTAAGGGAATCATAAGTACCCTATCATTGCTAAGGTTAATTATCAAATTTATATCACTGAAATTTATATTTTTTATACCAGGATAAACTAATGTGCTAATCATTTTCTTATAGATTTAATTGGTTTGCCAGCGTAAAAAAGATCTAACTGCGGCAAAAGAATCCCTTTAGTAACATC
Source organism: Chitinophagales bacterium (assembly GCA_038199105.1). Lineage (GTDB taxonomy): Bacteria > Bacteroidota > Bacteroidia > Chitinophagales > Chitinophagaceae > Ginsengibacter. Next base: position 7,865 of record JBBPZF010000173.1, read on the forward strand.
CGATAATTCTAATAAAATGGAATACCAAATTTTTCTCCAAGAATAAATAAATCTTCTACAACTGGCTCTAACAATGGGATGCCATTTTCCATGTTATGTTTTTCAAATTCGGCTTCGGGCTCACCGGGAACATATACTCTTTCAATCCCATCAATGGGCTTTGATGTTTTGAATCTCTCAATCCATTTGTCCATATGAATTTTAAATTCTTCAGCAGGCCTAAAAGCATCAATGCGCATAGCTCCAAAAAAATGGCCTATACCTTCTCCAGGCATATTCTCTGGCATTGCCACATAAGCAGGGAATGGCGGAACCCACGGACCATAATTTGCCCCGCTTAATACGGCAGAAAAAATATCAACAATAGCACCCAATGCATAACCTTTATGGCTTCCATGCTTCCTGTCACCGCCAAGTGGTAACAATGCACCGCCATCCTTCAATTCATTTGCATTTATTGATGGTTCACCGGTTTTCGTTTGTACCCAACCGTTAGGGGCGTCTTCGTTTTTACGCTGCAGGTTTTCAAGCTTTCCATTTGCGGCTGTAGTCGTAGCAAAGTCAGCGACAAAAGGTTGTTCATTACCTGCCGGTATTGCAACGGCAATAGGGTTAGTGCCTAATAATCTTTCAACAGAAAACGTAGGCGCAACCAATGCTGAAGCATTCGTCATTGAAATACCAATCATGTCATGTTTCAACGCCATCATTGCGTGTACGCCTGCAATGCCATAATGATTACTGTTCTTTACACTTACCCATCCTGTACCGACCTTCGCAGCTTTATCAATGGCAACCTGCATAGCAAATGGAGCTACAACTAATCCGAGGCCCGCATCACCGTCTACAACAGCTGTTGAAGGCGTTTCATGAATAATTTTAATAACCGGTTTTGCATTAATTCTTTTAGCTTCCCACAATCTTACATACCCCGAAAGCCTGGCCACACCATGACTATCAACTCCACGCAGGTCCGCAGATAACAGCACAGATGCGGATAAATCCGCGTCTTTTTCAGAACAACCTATTTTCAAAAAAATTTTTTTAACAAAAGAAAATAATTCAGTGTAGGTATATTTTTTGGGCATGCGACAAATGTAAGCGATGATTTTAGATTTTAGTTTTCAGCTTTAAGATTTTAGATTTGCGCAAAAATGGTCATTGACCATTGACCATTGACCATTGACCATTGACCATTGACCATTGACTATTGACTATTGACCATTGACTATTGACTATTATTATGGGAAGAATATTTGAAGTAAGAAAATCCACCATGTTTGCCAGGTGGGATAAGATGGCAAAGCAATTTACCCGTATTGGTAAAGAGATAGATATTGCCGTAAAACAGGGCGGCCCTGATCCTGACAACAATTCCTCCTTACGTCGTTGCATTATAAATGCCAAGGCCGTGAACATGCCCAAAGACCGTGTAGAGGCTGCTATCAAGCGGGCAATGGGAAAAGATAAAACCGATTACCATGAAGAAGTGTATGAAGGTTATGCTCCCCACGGCATTGCAATATTAGTAGAGACAGCTACCGACAACCCGACGAGGACCGTTGCCAATGTGCGTATGCATTTTAATAAAAATAATGGCTCGCTCGGTACGAGTGGAAGCGTAGCTTTTATGTTTAACCACATGGGAGAATTCAAAATCAAAAAGGCTAATCTTGATATAGAAGAACTTGAGCTTGATCTTATAGACTTTGGACTTGAAGAAATAGGCGAAGACAGCGAAGGCAATATTATTATTCGTACGCCTTTCAACGAATTTGGTAATATGAATAAGGCTTTGGATGAAAAAGGAATCGAGGTAATAACGGCTGAGCTTACTCGCATTCCTACCAATACAGTTGACTTACCTGAAGAGCAAGCTGATGAAGTCTTAAAGCTTGTGGACCATCTTGAGCAGGACGATGATGTGCAGAAAGTATATCATAACCTGAAGTAAACATTACTCCTGTTTACAAAGTCATAAATAAATATTTTATTCTGATTATTTATGCATTATGCAATGTGATTGCATCCTGTTTGCATAATATTAAATTAATCAATACAACCGGTTATGGTTGTTTTCTATCTTTAAACAAATCCAAATACATGCATCTTAAACGAATTTTATTAATTGTTGTTGCCATCTTTTGTTTCTCTTCTTTGAAAGCGCAAAAGACAAACGATTATAATATGCAATGGAAGAAAATTGATGAACTGGTAAGCAAAGGCTTAACAAAATCTGCACTTACAGAAGTTGATAAAGTATATGCTCTGGCTAAAAAGAGCAATAATGATCCGCAGGTGATTAAATCTTTACTTTATAAAATAACCCTAAATCAAAATATCCAAGAAGATGCTTCGGTAAAAAGTATTGATACACTGGAGCAGGAAATTTCAACTGCAAAAGAGCCAGCAAAATCAATACTTGAGAGCATCGTCGCGGAGATGTATTGGAATTATTTTCAACAAAATCGTTATCAACTTTATCAGCGGACTAATACAACTAATTTTAATAAAAAAGATATTGCCACCTGGACGACAGATGATCTGCATAAAAAAATCGGAGAATTATACCTGGCGTCATTAAACAATAAAACGCTTTTACAACAAACAAAGCTTGAGCCTTTCGATGCAATAATTATGAAAGGAAATGCGCGTTACTTACGGCCAACACTATACGATTTACTGGCGCATCGTGCCTTAGATTATTTTAAAAGTGACGAGCGTGATATTACGAGACCTGCCTATGCATTTGAAATAAAAGATAAAGAAGCGTTTGCCCCGGTGCATGAATTTATACAACATAGGTTCATAACCAAAGATTCTTTATCGCTTCACCAAAAAGCATTAATGATTTTCCAGCAACTTTTATTATTCCACGCAGATGATGTAAAGCCCGATGCATTGATTGACGCTGATATCGAACGCATCAATTTTGTAAATCAATATGGCGTTATGGAGAATAAAGAAGATCTCTATATTGGCACATTAAAAAATATTAGTCAAAAATATAGCAACAATCCAGTATCGGCTCAAGCGTCATTTATGATTGCGCAGGAAATCTATAATAATGCCACGCAGGCGGCACAGCAACCGGATTCATCAACCTCAGCATATACAGTACGGCAGGCAAAAGAAATGCTAGACGCAATTATAAAAAAATTCCCCTCAAGCGAAGGAGGTATCAATGCAAAAAATTTACTCAATCAAATTCTTCATCCTCAAATAAATTTAACTACTGAAAAAGTAAATGTTCCCGGGTTACCATTCCGAACATTGGTTACTTATAAAAATTTTAGGACAATTTATTTCCGGTTGATTGAATTGACTCCACAACTTAAAAAGGAGGTTACTAAAAACTATGACAACGACCATGTTTTCCAAACATTAACTAACACTAAAAGCTTAAAAAACTGGAGACAGGATTTGCCTGCGGCCGATGATTATCTTTCACATTCTGTTGAAGTAAAAATTGATGCACTACCTATCGGTGAATATGCATTAATTGGCAGCGCCAGCGCCGATTTTAGACCTGATAAAAATCCCCTTGCTGCACAATATTTTTATGTTTCTGATATCAGCTTTATCAGTAGTGGCCAGCAATATTTTGTATTAAACCGTTCTACAGGCCAGCCGCTTCCAGGCGCAAAAGTCCAGGTATGGAACCAGCAATATGATTATAATAACCGGAACTATAA
>JBBPZF010000174.1:0-5967 GCA_038199105.1 Chitinophagales bacterium
AGAGCCACCATTTTTCTTACGGGCATTTTCATAACGATAACCCTTTTTCTTCTTGTCAGGATATTTGATGAAATTAAAGATGCCGAAGATGATGCTATGTATCGAGGTGAGCTACCGTTGCCCCGCGCGTTGATCTCATTACAGGAGCTTAAATGGATAGCGATTGCCATCGTAATAATGCACTTGATTGTAAATATTTTTTTCTTCCCGCAAATGTTGATCATTTATTTTATTGTGATCGGCTACCTGCTGTTAATGGGCAAAGAATTTTTTGTGTCCCGCTGGTTAAAGAAGCGCCAGTTTTGGTATGTAACCTCTCACATGTTCATTATTCCGCTGGTTGACATTTATGCAAGCGGCCTCGATTGGAAAATAGAAGGTGCGAAACCTCCGACAGGATTACTTTTCTTTTTTGCGGTATCTTATATGAACGGGATTGTATTGGAAATCGGCAGAAAAATACGCATACCTGAAAAAGAATCAGAAGGGGTATTAACTTATTCTTCTATGCTTGGGGCGAACAAAGCGGCCAGGCTTTGGATTGCAACCTTATTAATTACGCTTTCGCTAAGCCTTGCTGCATGTGTGTTTGCGGGTTATGGTTCGGCAGCGTTTCTTTTGCTTCTTTGTGTGTTTGTTATTTGTTCGACGCCTGCTTTTATTTTTCTTAAAAAAAAATCACAGAAGGCCTCAAAGTATATCGAGTACGCTTCGGCGTTATGGACCTTTATGATGTACATGACTTTGGGTGGCGGCCCAATGATTGCTAAATTATTCTCTAACTGATGTACACTTTCCTTACAAAAGAAGATTCAATTAACAGCTTTGGAGTTGGAGCCAAAGCAAAAAATTTATTCCGCCTTCAAAAAATGGGATGCAATGTTCCATTGTTCATTGTATTGCCAAAGGAGATTTTAGCAGCATTAATGCCCGTAGAAATGGAGGCAATGGATTATAATTTTATTAATGAATACATAAGCCAAATTTCTATTCCACAGAATTTTGTTGATTCTATCGTTTCACATTTTAACAATGTAAAATATTTTGCCGTGCGCTCTTCAGCCATGGAAGAAGACAGCACACAATTTTCTTTTGCCGGGCAGTTTGAAAGCTATATGTATGTAACCAAAGAAAACCTTGCAAATAAAATAAAACAAGTCTGGAGTTCGCTCTTTACGGAAAGAGTAATTGAATATCGTAGGAACAATAATCTTTCAAATCGTGCAGGCGTTGCCGTTATCATACAGGAAATGATTGATGCAGATGTGGCTGGTGTTGGTTTCGGTATAAATCCTATCAACGGAAATAAAGATGAGAAATGGATCAATGCGGTTTATGGATTGGGCGAAGGTTTGGTTTCCGGCGAATTGAACGCCGACCAGTTCATAATAAAAAATGGCAACATAACTACCACGCTTGCTGAAAAAACCAATAAAGTTATTTTAGATCCCGGCGCATTAGAAGGAACAAAAAAAGTAGCCGTTCCAAAAGAAAAGCAACACACAGCTACCTTAAGCGAAAAACAAATTCTGCAAATAGGCGATACACTTGACCAGCTCTTTAATGAATGCAAATCCCCGCAGGATATTGAATTTGCCTTTAAAGATGAAAGTCTTTTTTTATTACAGGCAAGGCCGATTACAAAAGATTTTGAAACAAATAACCAGGACGAATCATTTATCGTTTGGGATAACAGCAACATTATTGAATCTTATCCCGGTATCACCACTCCCCTCACCTTTTCATTCATCAGTAAATCGTATGAAGGCGCATACAAATTATTTTGCGGCTACATGGGAATAAGCCCAAAAGTTATCCGGCAACATGAAAGAGTGTTTGCCAATACGCTGGGCTTTATAAACGGGCGGGTTTATTACAATCTTAAAACCTGGCACCACATGCTGGCAATGGCGCCCGGCTACAGCATTAACGCACGTTTCATGGAGAAGATGATGGGCGTAAAAGAGCGCTTTGACCTTCCTGAAGGTTACAGGATGCCCAAAGGAAAAGCTTTCTTTCGCATTGTGTCAATGGCTGCGAAAATGTATGCACGATACCTGGCGCTTCCACGAAAAAGAAAAGAATTTTTTGACCTGGTAAACAGCACAATTGATGAGTATAAAAAAATAAATTTCGCAGAAAAAAGTGCGTTTGAATTAATGCAATTATATCTTGTCTTTGAAAAAAAATTGTTGAATGAATGGAAAGCGCCTTTGCTCAATGATTTTTTTGCCATGATAAGTTATGGTTCGCTACAGAAGCGCTGTGAAAAATATGGTATAAGCGCCAATCCAAATATTCACAACGACCTGCTTTGCGGCAGCAGCGATATTATTTCCACCCAGCCCATTCACAGGTGTGTGCAGCTTGCTACCCTTATCTCATCTGATAAAGAATTGAAACAATTATTTCTTACAGAAAATGAAATAGATATATGGAACAACATTTCTGTTGCGGATGATAAAAAATATACTTTAATAAAAAAAGAGATTGATAAATATATTGATGACTTTGGAGAACGCTGCATTGGCGAACTGAAACTTGAAACCATTTCTTATAAGCAACAGCCTCCTAAATTTATCAAAGTTTTAAAGTCATACGTCGAAACAGGCATTACATCAGATGTTACTTCCGGCAAAACAGAAGAGGCCATTAGAAAAAAAGCGGAGTATGAATTGGAAAAATCATTAAAAAATAAATGGTATAAAAAGTGGAAATTAAAACGCTCACTGGCAAATGCACGTGAACTGGTAAGCGCCCGCGAGAACCTCCGTTATGAACGGACAAGGGCATTTGGTATGATCCGTGAAATGTTTGCTGCTATTGGAAAACGATTTTTTTCGGATGGAATTCTTGAAAATGAAAGAGACATTTTTTATTTAACCAAAGAGGAAATCTTTTCTTTTATAGAAGGTACGGCGGTTACGCAAAATATAAAAGCATTGGCAGCACTTCGCAAAAAAGAGTTTGAAAATTATAAAGATCAAATTCCTTCCGAGCGGTTTGCTACCCGTGGCGCTGTATATTATGTAAACGATCTATACAATATTAGCAGAGTAGAAAAAGCAGATGGAAACCTTAAAGGAATAGGCTGCTGCCCCGGCATAGTAAGAGGGAAAGTAAAAATAATTCTGGATGCAGCAGATGCCAACGGCCTCAATGGAGATATATTGGTTACCTCAAGCACCGATCCCGGATGGGTTATTTTGTTCGCAGGTGCAGCGGGCATTATCACAGAGCGGGGAAGTGTGCTCAGCCATTCTGCAATAGTATCAAGAGAAATGGGAAAGCCCTGCATAGTGGGGGTTTCAGGGCTATTAAAAACTTTGAAAACCGGGGATGAAATACAAATGGATGGAAGCACAGGAATCATTACAATACTTTAGCCATGCAGCAACCTGTGATTACTGATAAGGTAAATTTTACTATTATACGCTATGCTAACTGCTGGGAAGATGCCGGTATTTTGCTTGAGGGATTAGCGCCTTTACCAGGAAGTAAAATTCTGTCAATAGCATCTGCGGGTGATAATAGTTTCTCTTTACTTACAACAAATCCTGAAATAGTTGTAACGATAGATATCAACAGGGTTCAGCTATATCTTGTAGAGCTTAAAAAAGCGGCGATACAAAAGTTAGATCACGATGAGACATTGCAATTTTTGGGCTTTACCGGTTGCGAAAAAAGGCAGGAAATTTTTCAGTATATCAAAAGCGGCATGAGCAACGAAGCGGTAAATTTCTGGAATAAAAATGCGGGGCTTATTAATGCAGGAGCCATTTATTCAGGAAAGTTCGAGCGGTATTTTTTGTTATTCAGTAAAAAGATTTTGCCACTTATACATTTGCAAAAAACAACAGCGAAAATATTTACCACTAAAACAAAAGAAGAGCAGGCAACCTTTTATAATGAAACATGGAACACATGGCGATGGAAACTTTTATTTAAAATATTTTTTAGCAGGTATGTAATGGGAAGGCTTGGCCGTGATCCTGTATTTATGAAAGAAGTCTCAGTTTCTGTTTCGGAAAACATTTATACGAAAGCAGCCGCACAATTAAAGTCAGCAACTGCACAGGATAATCATATATTACGTTTCTGCCTCACGGGAAATTTCGGGAATCTTCTTCCACATTATTTACGCGAAGAAAATTTCAACACAATAAAATCCAATATAGATTTACTGGAAATAAAAGAAGGCTATGCGCAAGAAGCCGTTACTTATTATGGCAAGTTTGATGCAATGAACCTTTCCAATATTTTTGAATATATGGATGTGAAAACTTTTACAGAAACTGCGGAAGCCTTGATAAAAGGGATTAATAAAAATGGGAAATTAGCTTATTGGAATTTGATGGTGCACCGGAGGATTTCAAAAATTTTTCCCGAAAGAGTATCCTGGCAGCGGGATAATTCAGAGAGACTAACGGCAACGGACAAAGGATTTTTTTATAATGAATTTATTATTGATAAGATAAATGAGTAAAGAAATTATAAACACGATTTTACTTGCTATCCTGTTTCTTTCACTCTTTGCCATTGCAGAAATTCTTTATCACAGGCTTAATCTCAAAGCAGAAAGCACGAGAAAAATTGTTCACGTAGGAACTGGATTAATCACAATGCTTTTCCCTCTTCTGCTTCAAAGCCAATGGTCTGTTTTATTATTGTGTGCTTGCTTCGGGCTTATTCTTTTATTAAGCTTACGCATGCATTTATTACCATCAATAAATGCTATCAAGAGAACCTCAGTTGGGTCTTTGCTTTACCCTGTTGCAGTATATATTTGTTTTATTGCTTACCAGCATTTTCACAACCTTTTGTTCTTTTATCTTCCTGTATTGAACATGGCTATATGTGACCCTGTTGCAGCTTTGGTGGGAAATCGTTGGCCAGTTGGGAAGTGTAAAATTAACAACAGCAGTAAAACTTTTATAGGTTCTCTGGCATTTTTTATTACATCTTTCATACTAACTATTGCACTGTTTTATTTTTTTTCAGCGGAAATATCTGAGCAAAAAGAAGTTCTAATGATCTCATTTTTAATTGCATTTTTTTCCGCCACCACCGAAGCAGTAAGCACTAAAGGAATTGACAATATAACCATCCCGGTTTGCGTACTTATCATATTAACTTTAGCAAATGTTTGAAATAATAAGCCTGCAAACAGGAGATGAAAACTTTTATTTGTTTGAAAATTTTCCAAAGGAAATTTATGAAAAAGACAGCCCGTACTTTTTTCTTCCTGAAAAGATAAATAACGAGTATTTAAAAGAATGTTTTGTGTTATTAGTAAATGGGGAAGTGAAAAGCCGTTGCGCTTTGTATGATAACCCGCACCTGTTTTATCAAAATAAAAAAGCTGCCTGCATAGGAAATTTTGAATCTGTAAATAATGAAGAGATCGCTGCGGAATTATTGGCGCATGTTTCCTCGAATGCCAAAAAGTTGGGAGCTCAATTTTTAATCGGCCCAATGAATGGAAGCACCTGGAATGAATACCGTTTCAGTGTTGATCAAAATTACCCACCTTTTTTTTTGGAACCGTGGCGCCATCTATATTACAACCAACAATTCCGGCAAAATGGTTTTGAGATCATTGGTAAATATTTTTCCAGTATTGAAACAGACCTGGCATTTCATAATCCACAAGTTGCTGAAAAAGAAAGGCAGCTCAAGCAATCAGGCGTGACTTTTAGGAATATTTGTTTAGCGGAATTTGAAAAAGAACTGGAAAAACTTTTCTGCTTAAATGCGATTGCGTTTAAGTCAAATTTTCTTTATACTCCAATTAATAAAGATGCCTTTATAAAAAAGTATGAGGAAACAAAATCAATAATAAATCCTGCCTTCGTGATTATAGCGGAAGATGATAAAAAAAATGTGATAGGTTATATCTTTTGCGTAGACGATTTTTTTAACAGGAAAGAAAAATCATTAATCTTAAAAACGGTGGCCCGGCATCCC
>JBBPZF010000175.1:0-3595 GCA_038199105.1 Chitinophagales bacterium
CTTCGATTGTAATTGTTTTCATTATAGTATTTTTTTGAGGCGCAAAGGTAGGGGTTTTGGTTGAAAGTTGATCAGTGATCAGCCCGCAGCAGTGAACAATTGGTAATGGGCAGTAATTAGTCGGCAGTGCCCCATACTAACTATTTAACTATTCAACTATTCATTCCCTTATTCTTCTTAAGTATTTTACTTCGCAAGAAAAGACTGTTTATACTTTTATTTTCGTAGGCATTACGTATTGCTATTGCAAATAAGTCAGCCACTGACACAACTTTAAGTTTATCCATTCCTTTTTTTATGGGTATTGTATCGCAAACGACCAATTCCTCCAAAGCACTATTTTGAATGTTCTCATACGCATTTCCACTTAGCACAGGATGTGTGCAAAAAGCTCTTACGCTGCGTGCACCTTTTTCTTTTAGCAATCCGGCACTTTTAGCAAGCGTGCCGCCTGTGTCGCAAATATCGTCCATCAATACAATATCCCTGTCTGCTACGTCGCCGATTACTACCATGCTCGAAATTTCATTTGCCCGTTTTCTATGTTTGTCGCAGATCACCATTTCAACTTCAAAATAACTTGCTAATTCACGAATGCGGTTGGCGCTACCAACGTCGGGAGCTGCGAAGGTGAGGTTCTCCAGGTTTAGATCTTCTATAAATGGAATAAAGATTGCGGAAGAATCAAGGTGATCAACAGGTATGTCAAAATATCCTTGTATTTGCGGGGCATGAAGATCCATAGTTATCACTCTGTCCGCACCAGCCGCGGTGAGCATGTTTGCAACTAACTTTGACCCAATGGCTACTCTTGGTTTATCTTTCCTGTCCTGCCGGGCATAACCATAATAAGGAATTACGGCAATCACTTTATAAGCTGAGGCACGCTTTGCAGCATCAATCATCAGCAGCAATTCCATAAGATTGTCCGTAGGGGCAAATGTACTCTGCACAAGAAATACAAATTGGCCTCTAATGCTTTCGTCATAGTCAACACCAATTTCTCCATCGCTGAATTTTTGAATATTAATTTTGCCAAGAGGCTCACCAAACCTTAGCGCAATTTGCCTTGCAAGATATTGCGACCCGGTACCAGAGAAAATTTTTACATTAGGATGCATTTTGTAATTATTGGTGAATGCAAATATTAGTGTCGCGAAATTATAATTAATATTGCTTGTATTAAACCAAAATAAATGGAAAGTTCTAACAAGTCTTCCACCTCAATAAAAAGCTGGGCAACTGATGACAGGCCCAGGGAAAAATTAGTTGCAAAAGGACGGGAGAGTTTGAGTGATTCTGAATTGCTTGCCATTCTTATAAATACAGGAACCAGAACAAGAAGCGCCGTTGACCTTGCTAAAGAAGTGCTTGGCCTTGGTAAAAATAATCTTGACAAATTAGGTAAATTGTCATTAGCTGAAATGATGACTGTAAAGGGAATAGGGGAAGCTAAAGCCATTACTTTAATCGCAGCACTCGAGTTAGGAAGAAGGCGTCATTCAATTGCACCGCTTAATAAAACCTATGTGAGATCAAGCAATGAACTCGCTGCTTATCTAAGGTCAACTCTTAAAGATTACAGTTATGAAGTATTTGCAGTGGTCTTTTTAAATAAATCAAATAAAATAAATCATTTTGAAATTATAAGTAAAGGAGGAATTACAAGTACTGTAGTTGATCCAAGGCTTGTTTTCAAAAAGGCCCTCGAAGTTGAGGCGACTTCCATTGTCCTGTGTCATAACCATCCTTCGGGAAGCCTAAAACCAAGCAGGGTGGATGAAGAATTGACTGCTAAACTAAAGGAGGCAGGCAAATATCTTGAGATAATGGTAGTTGACCATCTTATCGTAAGTGATGAAGGATATTTTAGCTTCGCTGATGAAGGTTTATTATAGCTCATTAAGCCTGCGCCGTCGGCCCTCCGAAATTTAAAGGAAGCTCTACCGCTTCAATATCCTGGATGTTTCCGTTGACAGATTCGAACTTCTTCACATTATCTATCATCGCTTTCATGAAACGCTTAGCATGTGTTGGAGTTAAGATTATCCTGCTTTTTACTTTGCTTTTGGGTGTGCCGGGCATCACGTTTACAAAATCTATTACAAACTCCGCATGACTGTGTGTTATGATAGCAAGGTTAGCATATTCGCCCTCGGAAACCTCTTCAGAGATCTCTATGTTTAATTGATTGGGTTGATCCTTTGGAATATCCATTTTTAATTTTTTCTCAAAAGTACATAATAAAAAAAGGGTGTTTCTCGATAATAGACAGACCTTTAATATTTTATATCATGTTCTCTTAAGTAAATTTATTATTTGTCCTGACTTTTTTTGATGGTTCATTATCACCAAAAGTTAAAATAGGTTAAGCCTTTTTTTAATGACCGAGAAATTATTTGTTATTTTAATATCCAGAACTCTTGTTATTTTAATATCCGGGATTCTGTTGGCCTGCAATATTTGGATTAGACTGAATCTCACTTAACGGAATAGGGGCTTCTTAAATTATCTGGAAATGGGATATTTAAAGGTCCCGGAATGGCTCCCGGATTGGATGCCCTATTTATTGGTAATTTTAAACGGTTTAAATCAAATTAACGATTACCTTCAAAAGCAAGTTCTTTTCTTCGTTCTGAAATAATATCATCCAGAAGAGCTTGGCCTATGGAGGCGTAGGCAAAACCCGGATCTCTTTGGCTTACAAGATCATTTAAATAACCAAGAGCCGCAGTTTCATCGGTTGGATAGGATGCTTCGGCAGCTATCAGGTAAACTTCTGAAAGGCGCAAACCTTTAGTTGCCGCGATCATTCTTTTGTGCGAAGGAAATTTATTTACCAATCTTGCATCGGCGCCCGATTCTGTTTTGTCTACTATCATCAGATCTTTTCATACATCCTTTGCACTATACAAATCATACAATTGCTGCAAAGCATAATATATCCTGGCATCCGTTATTATAACTTCCACCTAGATCATCAAAGCCATTATTATCCACACATCTGCATCCACCTCAAACATAGTTTCAACTTTATCAGTCGTTCCGAAGGAATTTGCCCCAATAGGATAGAAGACTACCTGGAGAAATTAAGGTGAAGCCACTGTTTATTTATCACATCAATCGCTGTTGCTATAGCATTGGTTTTTTCGCAATAAGGTCTTTTGATTTTTGTTATATCTTTTAATTGCTAATGCTATTATAAAAATTTATTGCCTTCAGGAATTCAGATTCTTTCTTGACTTTCAATTTATTTTCTCTAATAAAAACTTTCACTTCTCTTTTCTTATCAGCAGTTAAATCATCGAGTGTTGAGGAACTGAAGGTGATGGGTAGGGCCACCTTATTTATTAAGGCATACAGGGTAGTATGCAGAACATATTGTCTCTTGTTATTAACAATACCATTTGAATAATTCTCTCCTTCTGGCTTTTTCTCATAAGCCTGGAATATAGTTATTTTGCCAGTGTCAAGAATCCGTACAAAGTTATCAGATTCAGGATCAACGTTTTTTCTAAAAATCATAGTAGAATTTTCCTGATTGCTGTTATCATAAACCTGTATTTCCATCGCACTTTCTAAAAATTCATAAATA
>JBBPZF010000176.1:0-3090 GCA_038199105.1 Chitinophagales bacterium
AAGCCGGACAAATTGTTAGCTTAAGAGAAGTGAGAGAAGAAAATTCAATCCTTCGCAGAAGCGACAGGAAGCTAATTGAATTCAGAGACGCTTCATCCGCTACATCTTCTCCGTTACTGCTGGGTATCACAAAAGCGTCATTGGGTGTTCAAAGCTGGATATCTGCTGCATCATTTCAGGAAACTACTAAAGTATTAAGTTCCGCAGCTATTATGGGTAAAACTGATGATATGCTTGGATTGAAAGAAAATGTAATTACCGGTCATCCAATTCCTGCTGGTACAGGTCTCAGAGAATTTGACAACATGATCGTAGGTAGCAAAGAGGAATACGAATTGTTAGCTACAGCGCGTGAAGCCATGAATTTTGATGATGATGAGTAGTTGTTTTTATATTAAGATGATTTATTAAGTATAGTATTGATAAAGAAGCAGGAAGCCTAAATTTCCTGCTTCTTTTTTTATATCAATTATAAGAACAAACAGTCTCTTAGTTCACAACCTTTTATTAACCTATCCTTGCAAACCCGCCATCGAATTCCTTCTTTCATCATTCAGTTTAAAAGGCTTTTCTCTATGTGATAAGACCTGAAAGGCTTATATAATTGTTTTTCTTTCCGAAAAAAATATTACAACTGGTCTAGCATTTTGTTTCGCGCAATCCCGCAAAGTATCCCTTCCACCAAGTACATATTGGATAGCATAAAAAAGCCCCTATTGTTGGGGCTTCCAGTTATGAGGGAGGAGTTCTTTGATTCTGTTTATGGGATGGTCAGGTAATCGGGTGAGGATATCTTTAAGCCATTCCCATGGGTTGATGTTATGCATTTTACAAGTTCCCAGCAATGAGTAGATCATTGCACTTTCCTGTGCTGCGTCATGGCTCCCTGCAAACAGGTAATTTTTTCTTCCAATAGCAACTGGCCTGATACTGTTTTCTACCGGATTGTTGTCTATGTGCAACATGCCATTGCTTGTGTACAAGCTCAATGTTTGCCACCTTTCAATACTATAAGCAAGTGCTTTGCCAATGCTGCTTTTAGGGGTTACCTGCACATAAGCGTCTTTCATCCATTTACCCAGGTGATCAAGTATAGGCACAGCTTTTTGCTGACGTAACTGATAAATTTCATCGAACGATAGTTTACTGTTGCGGGCATGCTCCTCTATAGCATACAACTGCTGCATGTACTGTAATACGTACTCGCTGCGATGCTTATCGTTTTGCAGTGCTTCACTAAATTTTCTGCGGGCGTGGGCCATACAATGCAAGAGAATAATGTCTTCCCGCTGCCCAAAGTCAACATACACTTCATAGCCATCGGCTTGTAAATGACCTTTAAATGCTTTTAATATTTCTGAGGGTCCTGCCCGGTCTCGCCCTCTACGATAGTCAAAGATGACTATTTTTTTATGGCTGTTGTGGTACACCCAAAAGTATCCGCGGTGGGTGGTGCCTTTTTTATCCTGATCCAATACCTTAATCGTTGTTTCATCTACATGCAGGTAATTGGTTTGCAAAACCTCTTTAACCATAGCATCATACAGGGGAGTGATAAGGCTGCAAACGCTGCTTTTCCAATTGCATAAAGTAGAAGGAGCCAGTGTAACACCTACACGGCTGAAGCGTTGTTCCTGGCGATATAAAGGAAGATGATCCACATACTTATCAATGATAACCTGCGCAAGCAAACCGGGTCCTGCTATGCATTTATCAATAGGTTGTGAAGGTAGTTTGCCTATGATTACTCCTTCACCTTCAGGCAGTGCATATTTATTACGAACAAAGCGACGAACAAAAAATTTTGAAGGCGTTATATCTAATTGCTCGGTGATCTCTTCACCTATCTTTTTAAGATTGGTGGTGTCTCCTTCAGGTTCTATGGTTATTATTTCACGAGGCAGATCTGCAGGCAGCGCCATGCGGCCGGGATGAGGTTTCTTTTCTACTTGTATATTGGTTCGTGTAATGATTACTTCCTCTTTGGTAATGGTGCGCTCACCTATAGCTTCTGCATTTAATCCCAAAGCAAGCTGTTCGGCCACTGCTCCATTGTCTGGAACGAAGCGTTCGTGGCGGCTGCCAAATAGCATCTTTTCAAGCTGTGTCACCCTAAGTGTAAGCTGCATTACCTGTAGTTGTAAAGCCTCAGAAAGGCTCTTGTAATCAACTGGTATGGTAGTGGCTTGCTGCATGATTTACAGCGCCAAAGAAAAAAAATTATTACAATAAACAAGGTCGTTTTTTATCCACTTTTGCTATATGTATGTTGATAACGTTTACGTCTTCGGATACTCTTTAGCGAGATGCCCTGTAAGATGAGTTGTAGTTGCTGACTGCTGATAGATAAGCACTCTTTATCATCACCTGATGGTAACTCAAAGGTGCCTTTCTCCAGCCGTTTATAGTACAAGGCAAAGCCATCACCTTCCCATAATAATAGCTTTACCTGGTTGTGCTTTTTATTTAGAAAAATAAATACTGATCCGCTTAGTACATTCACTTGCATTTGAGATGACACCAGACCACTCAAACTATCAAAACCTTTACGCATATCGGTATTACCCCGGTACAAATAATACTGGCAGGCTGGTGACAGATGCAGCATAAATTAATTAATGAGGGCTTTGAGAAAATCACTACTGACTGGCTGGCGGAATAACAAACACTTACCATCTGGCAGCAACAGTTCAACATAAGCAGAGGAGCCATTTATGGGGGGCGAAGGCTGTATGCTCAATGGTATAAAACCTTCATGTTTTGCAGGGGATTGCAAATTGCGGAAACATTTGTACCAGTAATGAAATACATGATAACGGATACCATATTGCTCACAGAAAGCTTTTTGAGAAACACCACTTTGCTGCCACTCGTTAATCATAGAAAACATCTGCTCACGGGTAGCTTCATCTTTTTGCATAAATTTTTATTAGCAAAATAAGAGTGGGCTAAATAGGAAAACAAGATGTACTTAGTGGAAGGCTTACAGCGCTACCGATCCCACATGCAGTCCACGTGGAAGAAAGTTGATTGGTAAAATTGGTATTGGTATTTTTTCAGTTGCTCAACTGACTCATACCTTCCAGATAA
>JBBPZF010000177.1:0-4505 GCA_038199105.1 Chitinophagales bacterium
AGCAATTACACCATTGTATTTCTCAAAAACAAACAAAAAATAGTTGTATCCCGTACACTAAAGGATATAGAAGAAATTCTGGAAGGTTATCCATTTTTTCGCATTCATCACTCCTACCTCGTAAACATTAATGAAATAAACAAATATGTAAAAGGCGAAGGCGGTTATGTTGTAATGAGCGACGGCTCCAAAGTTGATGTTTCCCGCAGCAAAAAAGAATTCTTATTAAAAAGACTCTCACCTTCTAAAGAATAATATTTTCCCCGATTGATCAATTGTTTATTCCAACTGCTAATGCTATAGGCAAACGGCTCAATTTAGCTGGTAAACTCTTTAACAGCTATATAGATTTGTTTGCGCCAGTTTGATAAAAACCTGTGAGCTATTAGACAAGCAGGTAAAAATTTTTTGAATCTGCAATTTTAAACATTTAAAACTTATATTATGAAACAAGCATTAAAAACTATTGAAGCTTTAGTTCTTAATTCAAAGTACAAATTGGTTATTTTGTTCTCAGCCACTGCTCTGTTCCTGAGCAGTTGCCAAAAGGAAAGTCTTCAAAGCATTTCTCAATCTCCGGATCAGCTTACCAGTTCGCAAAAGCAGAATCACCAGATAGCGTGTGTTCCTTTCAAAGCTACATTTATAACAGCCGATGTGATTACAAGTCTAGATTTTCCTATACAAAAAGATCACATCACCGGCACGGGCGAGGGAACACATATTGGCAAAGCTACAATTGAAGCTTTCATAGTATCAGACCTTAATACCCCCTTTGTTAACGGTACCGAAACTATCACTGCTGCAAATGGTGATAAAATATCTGCAAATACTACAGGGGTTGTAAATAGTATAGACGAACATTATATTCATGCAACTGTAACTGCTACAATTGACGGGAAATTGAGTACCGGTAGATTTGCCGGTGCAACTGGTAGCTTAACTGGCTTAGTTACCCAAAGTCTGGACAGCCCGGCAGGAAGCGTTTCAATTGAGGGTACAATTTGCTATTAGATGAATGTCATGGAAATAAATGGGAGCATTAAAAAATTGTAAGTGAATTACAAAACCTTCAGTATCCGAGGAAAATTGATTCCCTCCTTTACCTCTATGACTGTCTTCCAATGCTGTATTTACTGTATTCATTAATTTTTAAACACTTAAAATTTATATTATGAAACAAACATTAACAACTATCAAGTCCTTACTTTTTAGTTCTTCTCATCATCGCTCAAGCAATCAACAGAAACTGTTCTCTAAGTATCGCCTTGTTCTTTTGGTCGCAGTAATGGCGATGATCATTAGCAGTTGCAAAAAGGAGGAAGACCACCTTTGTAAAAAAACAGTTCCTTTAAAAGCTATTTTCCATACTATAGCAAAAAATGTTCAGGTAGGTACTGATGTATTACCCGAATTAGATTCTGTATATGGAACGGGAGAGGGAACGCCCATTGGCAAATCTAGTTTTGCCGCTCTTTCAGTGTTCGCCCCTCCTGCATTTGACCACCTTACAGGTAATGGAGGAGTTATTACATCTGAAAATGGGGATCAAATATTATTTGCTACTGTTCCGGGGCCTGGTCCTGTTATTGATTTCACTACCGGGGATCTCGTATTAAAATATAGCGTTCTAATTACAGGAGGTACCGGTAGATTCACCGGCGCAACAGGTGGCTGGAAGACCGTCGTTCATTTAAACATTAACGATTCTCCAGAAACTCCCGGAACCGATTCATTAAAGGGTACTATTACATTAGATGAATGCCTCGGAAATAAATGGGTGCACTAAAATTATAAGTGAATTATAAAAGTTTCTGAGGCCCGGAAAAAATTGATTTCCTTCTTTAGCTCTATGACTGTTTTCAATACTGCATTTACTGTATTCATTAAATTTTAAACACTTTAAATATATTATATGAAACAAACATTAACAGCTATCGGGTCCTTACTTTTTAGTTCTTCTCCTCACCGCTCAGGCAATCAACGGAGGCTCATCCCGAAGCACCGCTTTGTTCTTTTGCTCGCAAGCATCGCGCTGCTTATTAGCAGTTGCCAAAAGGAAGATAACCTTTGTAAAAAAACAGTTCCTTTCAAGGCTGTATTCCAGGTACAATCAGTAGTCACGCAACAGGGCCCTCCCCTACTTATTTCTGCCACCGGAACGGGTTATGGAGCACCTATTGGAAAATCTTCTTTTGTTGGTTACGCACAAGTTGACGCCAGTAATAATTTTACAGACAATGGAACTATTACGGCTTCAAACGGAGATCAAATATTTGAAACTGCTAAAGGGCCCGGCCCTGTTGTTGATCCCACTAACGGCAATTTTTTAATAATTTCTCAAAACATAATTACAGGAGGTACTGGTAAATATCAAGGAGCAACCGGCAGCTATACCACCATCGCTCGTGGTAACGTCAACTCGCCTGATGGAATCGATTCATTAAAGGGTACTATCACAATAGATGAATGTCATGGAATTAAATGGGAGCACTAAAAAGTTATCAATGAATTATAAATCTAACGCTAATATCCATGCTCTTGTGGAACCTTTGGTAGAGGAAGCGCTACTTTTAACCGCACGATTAGCTACTTAGATGAACTATACCTTCTGTCTTTAATGCTTCGGTGCCAAAATAGAAGTTAGCAAAAGCTTATAAGTGTGAGACGAATACATGCCTTTGAGTTTGAGGATTTAAGCTGGTTTCCTAAGAAGCTTAGAAATTATCAAACAGACTTTTTACAGTTTGCAGCAGACACCTTTGATTTGTATGAATATATACTATCATAATTAAAAAAGGAATTGGAAGAAGTACAGGCAATACAATTGTTGATATAACTTCCGGAAGCGGTGGAGGACTGGTTAAAGTAGCTGAAAAACTTAAAGAAAAGTATTCCCCATTTGAAAATTATTCTTTCTGATTATTATCCTAATGTCTACGCTTTTGACATAATAAAGTCTAAGCGACCTGACGTATTTGAGTACATTGGAAAGCCAGTGAATGCAATGGACGTTCCAAAATATTATTTTGATAATCTGGTTCCAGGTTGGCGGTTGAAGCATGTATAGCTTGCATTATTTGTCTCCTGTTATTTTCGTGATTATTATAAAATGGCCTGATTAAATTAACCAGCACATGTGCCAGAGGGCCGTGCGGCAAACCAACCATTTTTAGTACTCACCTTTAGTCCGCCAATATCAGCACCATTGCCCGGAGCTTTCGTGAGTAAGTTAATAATCTTTTCACCGGCTAAATCTTTTTGTTTGATCATAGCAGGTGAAAGTTTACTTAGTTTTTCTTTTTGTTCAGGAGTTGCCTTTGCCTCAATACGGTCATAAAAGGGTTCGCCAAATTCTTTTGTGAGTTCATTATATATGATGCCGGGATCCTTTTCCATTTTTGCAGTGATCTCTGCTGCAAGCAACGCCGGAATAAATCCATCTTTATCCGTAGTCCAAACGCTTCCATCTAATCTTGAAAAAGATGCGCCTGCACTTTCTTCTCCTCCAAAGCAAAGCGATGAATCTAACAATCCATCAACGAACCATTTGAATCCAACAGGTACATCATCGATCTTTCTCCCCAACTTTGCTGCGATGCGACCTATCAGTTGAGTGGTAACAACCGTCTTTCCTACTGCTGCTTTTTTATTCCATTGCGGACGATGTTGAAGCAAGTAATAAACCGCAACAGACAAATAATGATTTGGATTTAATAACCCTGCACTTTTCGTAACAATGCCATGCCGGTCATGATCAGTATCGCAGGCAAAAGAAATATCATAATCATCTTTCATCGCTATCAACCGTTGCATGGCGTAAGGAGATGATGGATCCATGCGGATCTGCCCGTCCCAATCTACGGTCATGAAACTAAAAGTTGGATCAACTATTTTATTTACAACAGTCAGGTTGAGTTTATAGCGTTCGGCAATGGGTTCCCAATAATGAACACCTGCGCCGCCAAGCGGATCAACACCTATATTGATTTTCGAATCTCGAATGAGATCCATATCAATGATGTTTCCAAGATCATTAACGTATGTATTCAAATAATCGTGGCGATGTGTAGTTGATGCATGAAGAGCCTTTTCAAAAGAAATTCTTTTTACCACCATTATTTCAACCGCCCGATGTATCAAAGGTGGACAGTGCTGAAAATGCACGATTTTTAAAATGGCGAGACAGTGTAAAATCAATTTTAGACACCGCCGAACTTTTTGTAATCATTAATCATAACATAGACACACTTTCAGCATCAGACATTAAAAGTATCAGGGAAACTTTAACTTCAAAGAGTAATTTGGAATATAAGATGAAAGGTGACACCTCATTCAATGAAACATTATTAAACTTGTGCGATAACAACCCCACGTTTGACAGCATCGATATCAAAGATTTTGCTACAGACTTTAATTATAAAATTTATTCGAACAAAAAATATCCAGATGACAAACTCAGAAAAATTGGCTCAGTAAGTTTTTCAAAAGTTGCATTTAATTTA
>JBBPZF010000178.1:0-5578 GCA_038199105.1 Chitinophagales bacterium
AAGAAATTATTAAAATGGGAAACAGACCAGGCATTACCTCTAATGGTTTATATTAAGACAGCTTCCGGGTGGAAATTTGTAGACTATTTCCCAATGATTGGAAATACTGCAAGCCGGGATATGATAATGGAGATACCTGCAGCAGATAGTAAGCAAAAAACTATCGAATTAAAATTGGAAACAGCGTATCGTTTCTGGGACCTGGATTTTACAGGTATTGATTACAGTGCAACGCAAAACCTTGCTGAAAATGTCATAGAGCCACTACAGGCAACTAAGACTGATAGCTCAGACCAAAGAGAAATACTAAAAAACACTGATAAGGAATATACCCATCTTACAGATGAACAATCAGTCTTTTTCCATTATAGTATTCCGCCAACGTCTGCAAACATTGTTTCTTCCTATTTTTTAATAAGTGGCGGTTATTATCATAACCTTGAGCATATTACGGGCAAAACGAACTATTCAAAGCTTTACAAATTTCGTAAAAAAGGAGCATTTGACAAATTTTCAAGAGAAACCTATCAGGACCTACAAAATTTTACAGTAACCATGAAAAAAAATAAATGAGCAAATTAAGAGTGTGTAAAATAATTAACTAATGTCTATTAGCCCTTCCGAATCTTCGTTGGTACACTGTTAAAAACAAAATTACTCTATGAACAAAAGAGTAATTAATTTGATATGCACCCGTTTGGGTAAAGCTCAAGAATTTTAATAGCCAGATAATACTATAAGAAGATTGTTTTCAAATTCAACAAACGACGAGAAATTATGCAAATACCAGGGGCAATTAAATATTTTTTACTTATGCTGATAGGGTTAGGCATCATAGTTTGTTGCAGTCTATTTCAGCATATAGCTACAGTACCGGGAGAATATCATTATTCTCTCTTCTTAGGTAAAAATTATCTTACTATACCTGCTGCAACAATTTTTTTTATAGTAAGTATAGCAATCGGTTATTATTGGCGGCTGAATCCCTGGCTTTCTGGTTTCTGCCTTTTCTTTATTTTACCCTTAACTTCTATAATAGAAGCAAGTGTTTACCGGGGCAGCCATAACCTGATACCATTTGAATTTATAAGCTTCTTTTTATTTTCATTACCCTCTGTTATTGGCGTCTATATAGGTAGGATTACTTTTAAACAAATCGCAAACCGAAAAAGAAAAATGGAATCCAGGGATTAAATTTAGACCGCTAATCTGGTAATGATTTTTCTGTACACAACTATTATAAGATTAGCGCTAACTGTTTTATTTTTCGATTTATAATTTGCATGTAAATAAAATTCTTACCCCGCTAAATGCTTGGCAATATATGCGCCTGATGAAATTTAGCTAAGTGAATGCCGTGAAAACTCCATAGAACATGCAATCTGTCTTTCAATCCATCCATGTCCTTCTCCTCTTGAGGAGAAGGGTTGGGATGAGGTCCTCATCCCGCTGTCGGAATATTTTCAAACTCCTTGCCCCGACCCATTGCAGCCAGTTTCATTTGAATAGCGGTTTCGTGCCCCACATATTTTTCAATTCTTTTTTCTACAAAATAAATTGCGGGTGTTAGCACAAGCGCCATAAAAAATTTGTATAGATAATTCATCATTCCCACGGCTAAAATAAGCTGCCAGTCGAATATGCCACTGAAGGCGATGAACAAAACAATGTAGCTGTCAACAAGCTGCGATACAAGCGTGGAGCCTGTTGCCCGCAACCATAAATGCTTATCGCCCGTTACTTTTTTTATTTTGTGAAACACAGTAACGTCAACCACCTGGCTTACCAGGAAGGCGACTATGCTTCCAATAATTATCCGCATATTTTGCCCGAAGATTGCATGAAATGAAGTCTGAATATTTTCAACACCCTGCGCCTTGCTGCTATCAAGCCACACTTTGGCCGGCGGCATCGCTATCGCCAGAAAATACATAAAAAACGCATAAGCGATAAGTAACACGGCGGTGAAGGAAATGCGGCGCACTGCCCGCGGGCCATAATATTCATTGATGATATCAGTGATCACGAACTCCAGCGGCCAAAGCATAACGCCGCAGGTAAGCGTAAACGCAAGCCCACTTTCGCCGAACAAGGTAAAGTTTGCCGGCTTTAATCCGAACAAACCTTCTAAAGAAAAAAGCTTTGTGCCTATGGCTTCCGCGATCAACGCATTGGCCACAAAAAAACAGGAAAACGCAATAAACAATTTCGTTGGCCTGTCGCTTAAAATTTTTTGTATCATTTAATTATGCTTGTCTGAAAAAGAAGTAAAATATTTGAAAAATAAAGAACAGGAAATTTATAATCATTAACGTTCTTGGCAGCAAACGTTGCTTGCCAAGAACGATTACTACTGCATACACAATGCACATGATTAAGTTCACTACTATGGCTAAAATGCCTAACGTAATTATTAAATCTTTCAGAAATGGAACGGCGGCAACAGTGTCTCTCGCATGCGTGGCATGCTTCTGCGCTTCAAGCCTGCTAAAAAAAATAAACAATATGAAGGCCATATTGCAGACAACGGCAAACCTTGAAAAAAAAGATAAAACTTTCATGAAAAAATTCTCTTTGGCTATTCCCGGTAAAATAATATTATTTTGGCAATATTAAAGTTTACTAATGGCAAATGTGCTGAGTTTTGTTCCTTATAAAATATTTCCTGCAAAATTCGGAGGGCAAAAATGCATTGCACATTTCAATGAATATTTTTCTGAGTACCATTCATTGTATTGCATCACGGTGGAAGATAATAAGCCATCGTTTGCTTCATACGATGTGATAAATAAACTTAGCAATAACAGGCTCAGGTATATAAATATTTTTTATTTCCGTACCATAAAAAAAATTATCCGGGAAAATAACATTACGCATATTATACTGGAGCATCCTTACTTCGGCTGGCTGGCATTGCTGTTGAAATATTTTTGTAGAGTGAAGCTAATAATCCATTCCCATAATATTGAAGCGGAAAGATTTAAGACTGTTGGAAAATGGTGGTGGAAAATTTTGTGGCATTACGAAAAGTATGTACATCGCCATGCTGATTACACATTTTGCATTACTGATGAGGACAAAGATTATTTTTTGAATGAATACAATTTATCTCCGCAAAAAATTTCTCTAATCACCTATGGTATTTCATGGAACGCCTTATTGCCGCTAACAGATGCAGCAGAAGCTAAAGCATATTTATTAAAACAATATTCTTTAGAGAAAGGAACAGTGCTATATCTCTTTAACGGCGCTTTGGATTATAAGCCCAATCTTGATGCATTGAATAATATCCTTAAAAATATTAATCCGCTGATGGCTACGTCAGGCATCGTTTACAAAATTATTATTTGCGGTAAAAACCTGCCCACCGAAATGAATGACTTGAAAGAATATGAAAGCAAAAATATCATATACGCGGGCTTTGTAGATGATATAAGCATTTACTTTAAAGGCGCTGATATTTTTATAAACCCGGTGACTGATGGAGGCGGCATTAAAACAAAGTTGGTGGAAGCACTTGGCTATAATCTTACTGCAGTTTCTACAAAGAATGGTGCCTTAGGCATTGATGAAAAAAACTGCAATGGAAAATTATTAGTGAGCGGAAACAATGACTGGGCAGACTTTACAGCAAAGATGGTTGAGGCCGTAAACGTCACGCACTCAATACCAAAAGAATTTTTCCGGCATTTTTATTGGGATAATATTGCGAAGAAAGCAGCGGTAATTATTGAGGAGATGTAGGGGTGTAGGAAGGAGGTATGAGGTAAAAGGTATGAGGTAAAAGGTGTAAGGTGTAAGAAACAGGAAGTGTGGCGTCAGAAATTCAGTATAAGGCTATCATCCAGTATCAAGCAACAAGTATCAAGTATTAAGCATTCAATATCAAGCATCCAGCCTCAATTCCTCCCCTTCAACATTGGGACAAAAGAAAAATTGGAGAAAGCTTCTTCTATAAAACTTCCATCGGCTTTTTTGGTTATCCGCATCATTTTTTGCGTTCCCTCATCATCAAGAGGTAATACCATTTTACCAAATACTTTAAGCTGGTCAAGCAGCTTCGGCGGAATAACAGGAGCGGCAGCCGTTATAAGAATTTTATCAAACGGGGCGTACGTGGGCAAGCCTTCGAAACCATCTCCATAAAAAAACTTAATGTTGGGGTATTTCGATCTGAAAATAAATTTTTTATTCAGCTCAAATAATTTCTTTTGCCGTTCAATAGTAAACACTACAGCGCCCATCTCTGCCAGAACAGCAGACTGGTAAGCGCTTCCTGTTCCTATCTCCAAAATTCTATCGAAAGGTTTTACTTCAAGCAATTGTGTTTGGTAAGCCACCGTGTAAGGTTGAGATATTGTTTGACCTTCCGCTATGGGGAACGCCCTGTCCTCATAAGCAATGTGGTCAAGCGCCGTATCGAGAAAAAAATGCCTCGGTATATTCATCATGGCACCAAGCACATCTTCATCTGTAATTCCTTTTTCCCGTATAATCTCCATCAGCTTCTTTCTTAAACCCTTGTGCCTGTATGTGTCCGTATAATCCCGCATGCGTGCAATTTAAAAAAAGAAGCCATAACATTTCCTTTTGTTTTGGCAGGAAAAATGAAAGGCATACATTTTGCGTTACGGGGCGCTATGAAAACTATATTTATACTTACCCTCGCTTCCTTTGCCCTTTTAGCGTCATGCAATAATGTTGCTAACAAACAGGAAAAAGATTCGGACACAAATACCGGGACAGAAAAAAAAGAAAAGAAAATGAGCAAACGGGACTACAGCATCTCCAGTGCTAACGCCTATAATAGCTTATTTCTCGACAGCATGGCCGTTGAAGATTATATGTCAAAAAATAATTTTGATAATTCGTTATCGCGGCGTGTCCGCAGTTTTTATAATACACGCAATTACGAGTTTGCCTGGTTTTCCCCGAAGGGTCTCACGCAGCAAGCATTGAGTTTTTGGAGCCTTAAAAATTACTCCGGAGATACTGCTACGAAGACGAAAAAATTTCAAAACAGAATGGATGATTTGATGACTGACACAGCTCTTTCTGTAACAAGTACAGATAAGTCAGCTATAAATACTGAGCTCCAGCTAACGCAATACCTTATTGAATACACGAAGGATAATTATGAAAAAGGGTACGTAAAAAGAAAGGAAGTAGAAAGATTTGTTCCCTTTAAGAAGGTTGACCCCATATACATTGCAGATTCCTTATTAAGCAAGAAACACCATGATGATAAATACTATGCCGATGTAAATACTGACTATAGTTTATTAAAAGATCAACTGCAGAAATACCTGGCTGTGGCAAAACATGGTGGCTGGCCTTCATTTGAAAATGATCCGAAAAAATACCATGCAGGCAAGGAATCTCCCGCGATTCTTAATATGAAAAAAATGCTTTTCATTACGGGAGATCTTCCACACACCGATACCACATTTGCCTTTGATGATAATCTTAAAGAAGGAATAAAAAATTTTCAAAAAAGATTTGGCTACACTGCTGATGGTGTTGTGTCATCTTCGCTGCTCAAAGAAATGAATGTGCCCGCTATTGACCGCGTAAAACA
>JBBPZF010000179.1:0-4320 GCA_038199105.1 Chitinophagales bacterium
GCTTTTTACCCGTTCGCATTTATGCCTTAGGTTATGATGCGTTTCACACCGGCCTTATAGTTTCTGCTACCACCATTGCTTATTTATTAATTCAACCTGTGGCCGGCTGGCTGGCAGATAAATTTAATCCTGTCATTACTTTACGTACTGGCATGCTGCTATCTTGTCTCACCACTGCGGCGGTTCCCTTTGTTACCGGAATGCCATTAATAATTGTTTGCATACTTGCAGGCATCGGTATTGGTACGGTATGGACAAACTCAGATGCTCTTGTAAGTAAACTGGCAGCAGAAAATGCAATTGGGGCAACAATGGGCGTAGCAGGCTCTTTCAAAGAATTAGGAGATATGATAGGCCCCTTATTAATGGGAGTAATATCCCAGGCATTAGGATTAAAATGGGGATTCGTTATATGTGCTGTTTTAGG
This sequence comes from Chitinophagales bacterium, assembly GCA_038199105.1. Taxonomy (GTDB): domain Bacteria; phylum Bacteroidota; class Bacteroidia; order Chitinophagales; family Chitinophagaceae; genus Ginsengibacter. The sequence goes on from JBBPZF010000179.1 coordinate 428, forward strand.
GGGCGTTGCTTTACTGGTAACTATAATAGTTGCTCAAAAACCAGGTGTTCAAAGCGAATGAATCTTGCATTGAGATAAAATCTTTCAATTTTTGCTCCGGTGATAATGGTTTAATAAGGAGCATTTCTTGTCAGTGTATTTATTTTTATTTCGTCTAAAGAAATAAATGACGAGAAGGACGCTTTTTATATTCGATCAGGTAAGCTGAGCACAGAAGCAGATGAACTGTAATGTGGTCATAAGTAAATTCTATAAAACATAAATTCAGAATGTCAGCACTATTTCAAAAGATAATTTTATTCTCTTTGATACCTGTTTTCACAATGATAGCAGGTGGAGTAATTGCCATAATAAAAAAGCCAACAGGCAATATTCGTAGCCTGATTCTGCACTTTGCAGCGGGAGTTGTTTTTTCTGTTGTCGGAGTAGAGATACTCCCTGATGTTATAAAATTTCATTCACCTGTTCAAACTATCATCGGCTTTATCCTGGGATTTTTAACGATGATGGCTGTACGAAAATTTATGGAAGGCAATACTGAAAAAAAGAAGAATGCGATGACCGGAAGGTTGCCTTTTAGCCTGCTGATTGCAATTGCAGCAGATATTTTTGTAGATGGCCTTTTATTAGGCATTGGTTTCTCTGCGGGTAAATCAGAAGGCATGTTGCTGGCATTTGCTTTATCAGCAGAATTGCTTTCACTCGGTATGGCAACGGCTTCGGACTTAAATGAAAACAACATAAGCGCTAAAAAATCAATTATCACAATCAGCTTTCTTGCGTTTGTATTTTTTGTAAGTGCTATATTGGGTGGCTCGTTATTGCAACATGTATCCCATACCATTCTCGATTTGATTTTATCGTTTGGAATAGCGGCTCTTTTATTTTTAGTAACAGAAGAATTACTAGTAGAAGCCCATGAAGAAAGGGAAACAGTATGGCATACTTCAGCATTCTTTGGAGGCTTCCTACTGTTTTTGATTTTGGGCATGTATGTGTAAATGAAAAATAAACTATGAATAAATTAAAATTAAACGCTTGGCTCAAAATTTTTCAAGCCTGAATTTAAAAACTGCAAATTGAATATGATGCCTTAATCCTCCGTTAGTCTTCGTCTCCAAAATTGAAAATATCCCGAATAAAAAAAAAGAAGCCGCCGATGTTTGGTGTGTTTGTGCTGATGGCTTAGCAGCCCTGCTTCACCAACATCAGTTAGAAACCGTATAATTTCATCTTTCCCAAAGCATCGGGGTTTCATGTTCGAATGCTTAATTTTTGCCAGTCAATGTTTTATGAAAATGAAAACTCCGCTGCGGCGTTTAAAATTAACTCCCCACCGGAAAAACACAGGCGGAAGGATTGCAAAACCTGTTTATTAAATTTGCGAAACACTATGACTTAGGTAATGATGCATTACCAATAACAATTTCTTTTCTGCCGGCACCTTACCGAACTTCGTGCTCTTAAAACAGGAGAAAAAATCATTTCATGAAAACACAATGGGTACCTGTTACTTTATTTCTTATAGTCGCAATGGTTATTGCGGGTGAAGTGATAACAGCAAATAAAAAGGGCAAAGAGCGGGATAAAGCCTTTGCGCGATATGTTGCTGAGGAGCCCGTGGATACTGTATGGTGGGGCTCAAACGAATACCAAATACCAAGCGGTACCGACAGTGGCAAATTGATTTTGTATGGCCATGACCTTATAGAGAATACTTCCTACTATCTCGGCCCAAAAGGCTTGGTCGCACAAATATCCAACGGGATGAATTGCCAGAACTGTCATTTGAAAGGCGGCACCATTCCTTATGGAAATAATTACGGCAAGGTATTTTCTACGTATCCACAATTTCGGGCCCGTAATAATGGTATGCAGGATATTTATGCCAGGGTAAATGATTGTTTTGAAAGAAGCCTGAATGGTAAAGCGCTCGATACTACCAGCCATGAAATGAAAGCTATATACGCATATATGAAATGGCTGGGTGAAGGCATACCAAAAGGTGATGCAAGAGGCGGAACAGGAATTGAGAAATTAAAATATTTAAACCGGGCGGCTAACCCGGCAGCAGGAAGATTAGTGTATGCTGCGAATTGCCAGAGTTGTCATGGAAATAATGGCCGGGGCCTGGAAAACGGTGAAGGTAACGGATACGTGTACCCGCCTTTATGGGGCGAACATAGTTACAGTGATGGCGCAGGTTTATACCGCCTCAGTGGCTTTTCCGGTTTTGTAAAAAACAACATGCCTTTTGGTACAGATTATCATAAACCTGTACTCTCTGATGAAGAGGCCTGGGATGTTGCCGCGTTCGTAAATTCACAGCCACGGCCACACAAAGATCAAAGCGAAGACTGGAAGAATATTACAAAGAAGCCTTTTGATTATCCTTTCGGGCCTTATGTAGATTCTTTTTCTGAGCAACAACATAAGTACGGGCCCTATAAGCCAATCAAAGAAGCAATAAATCATAAAAATATCTAACCAATTTTTTAATTAAAAAAACATAAAATGAAAAAATTACTCTTCGTTATGCTTTGCGCTATCGCAATCACAACAAACTCTTCAGCACAATCAGACACAAGCCTCTTGCAAACTAACCGTGCATTTACGGGCGCCACGGCTAAGCAAAAACATTATAATGCCATCTACCAGTTAGACACCAACGATCCTAAAATAATTGAGAAGGCAATTCGTAACATTAATAACTCTTTAAAAGATCCACGTCTTGCGGGAAAAATAAAAATTGAATTAGTTGCTTTCAGTGGCGGCACAGATGCTTACCTGAAAGGCGGTAAGTACGAAGAAGAATTAAAGGCGTTGGTTGAAAATGGTGTGATCGTTTCCCAGTGTAACAATACATTAATAGAAAGAAAAATAAGCCGCGACCAGATTTACGATTTTATAGGGATCGTGCCAAGCGGCGCCGGTGAAGTTATTATCAGGCAGGCGGATGGATGGTCTGTTGTAAAACCATGATAACCCGATTCCAGGCGAGACTATGATTATAACAATTATTATTGAAGAAATCAAACCTGGCAAAAACGGTCAGTTTTAACTGTTACCAAACCTTAGTAAAAAGTTGAGTGTAGGGATTAAAACTTATTGTTTAAAACAATTGACTAAGGTTATAAGGTAGCGATGAACGACACTTGTTTTCTCTAAGGTTATGTCAAAATTTTATTTGGCTTATGTAATTAAACAAAGAAATGAAAAAGATACTTGTCGCAGTTATATTCTTGAACACCTTTATCATGACAACTAATGCCCAGGATCACCGCTATGATCCGCCGTGGAATAAGCCGCCAGAGAGCAGCGTAATGTTTACCATTCCCGGTGTTGATAACGTACCACATTTATTTGGCGACATCAACGATCCCCAGCTCGTTATATTTTTTGCCGGTAACCAGTTTATGTGCATTGATGATTTACTGGCTGCTTTTAAAAAGCAATACCCGCAATACCAGCGCATATTTGCAGAGACATTGCCGCCCGGTATTCTTGCAAAACAGATAGACGGAGGCTCACTAACGGTCGGGAATATGCGCATTACTTTGCAGGCTGATATCTACACCGCTGGCAAGAACCGTATTGACCAAATGAATGATTACTTCAGCGATACGGTGGTGTATGCTTATAATAAATTAGCTATTATGGTACAGGAAGGCAATCCAAAAAATATTAAAGGCCTCAGAGACTTGGCAAGAAGTGATGTAAGAGTAAGCATGCCCAACCCTGAATGGGAAGGTATCGGTAAAAGAATTGAGGAGGCTTATATAAAAGCAGGTGGTGATGAATTAAAGAACGCCATCATGGTTACCAAGGTTAAAGACAGCACAACATATCTTACACAAATACATCACCGGCAAACTCCTATGCGCATTTTATAC
>JBBPZF010000180.1:0-3473 GCA_038199105.1 Chitinophagales bacterium
TCACCCTTGTATTATTGCTGTCTAATATTATTTTAGCTGGTATTGCGGATTGTTTCAAACCTGCAATATTCCACAATGCCACGCTTGTATCGTTAGGGTCTGTGGTTTTACTGCCAGGTGCGGTTACCAGGTAATGCTGGTCGGGTGAGAATTCAATTGTTTTATTCTCATTCATACCTGGAATTTTCCCCAATTCAATTTTTTTGTTGTTGACCCAGCCTGATAATTTTCCACTGTATTCTAACTCTAAAATACTATTACCGTTTATACTAAAGGCTTTTAAAGGAGTGTAAGAATCAGCTGAGGAATCTGCAGGAGTAAAAGCATTGGCGTATGAATGGTCAAAATCTTCATTCATGCTTATGGTGCCGTTATCTATCTGGCCTGTATAAATTTTATTTAGCGCATTATTAATTGCGAAAGATTTTTTGTCGCCTGAAATAAATAAAGAGGGACTTTGAAACCTGTTTTCCTCTACAGGTGTAATCTGTTGTTTATAAAAAATTGCATTGGATATTTGTTTGTGTATGTTGGAATCAATTAGCGGGTTATGTGAGTTTTCCCAGGCCTTTTTTTCTAATCGTAGAGCAGACACGGGATCGTCCTGGGCAATTTCTCTCGCCTGGAATATTTGCGCAATTGCCTGGTAAAATTTATTGTATTCACCTTTGTCACTAATGTAAGTATTTACCAGCGCATCAATCAAGGCATCTCCATTTTCAAAGTTTCCATTTTCTTTGTATAGAGCGTTGTAAAAGGGCTCTTGTTCTAATCTTGATTTTAAACCTTCAATTTCTACCCTGTTCCTTTCTTCCTGGATGCGTTTTCTTTCGTTTGCTTGGGTCTCAGCTTTTAGGATTGCTGCCTGCAGATCAGACTGGGCTTTGTTTCGTGCCATCAATTGTTGCTTCTCAAAAGAAGTCTCTAAATCTTTCTGCAACTTTTTTTGGGCCGCAAGGCTTGCATGAAGGCTAATAAGGCTTTTCTTTAAGCTAACATTTTTCGTTTCCAAATTATCCTGGTATTGCTTAGCCATTTTATTCCTGGCGTTGATATTTTTTTTATCATACTGGTGATACCACGAATAACCTAACACGGGCAGAATTATAAATATTGCGATGATGGCATTCTTCAGATACTTATTGTTTCTTGCTTTTGTCCGGCTCGTTTCAATATAGTTTTGCACCACTCTATAGTTTCCCTGGTACCTTGAGGCCCACTGTTCATTATCGGGCTGATTGGCTTCCCAAAGCAACGCATCATTCAAATCTATACCTCTTAAAAACTCTCTTTTATTATTCACACTATCGCACAGCCATTTAAATTTAATTGCCGAACCCTGCTCTTCGTTCATCCATTTCTTTAGCCTGTCCCATTGCCTCATCAGGCTTTCATGCGAGATGTCAATGATGGTGCTTTCCTTTAGCTTACCGCTAAACGGCGTTAGAAAAGCGCAATCACGATTCCGGAATTTGTTGATGACTTCTCTTACCTCTTCAGTAGTAATATCTTTTATTGACTGGCATACTTTAGTTAATTTTTCTAAACTTTGCCGGCGGCGTATGGGAACATTTTCCGCATTTACATCCGTTAATGACTTGAATATTAATTCCGCGATTTTCTTCTGCGTTGTATTTAACTTCCCGTACACTTCATTGGCATGATTTGATAAGGCATGTTCTAATGTGCCCGCGGCTTCATAGTCTGCAAAATCAACCGGGGTTGTTTTTTTGCTTTTCAGCCAGAATTTATAAGTGCGCATCAAGGCATGTTGCAACACGGGCAATTGATCTAGATCTTTATCGCTGTCATTTAAAATCTGGTCAAGCAATCTTGCGCTGATCTTTTCTCCATTAAGCTTTATGGGCAGTTCAATTACTTCATTTAATTGTTGCCTTTTTAGCCGTGGAACCAAATACTGGCCTTCATTTAAGGTTTCGGGCAGTCCATAAAATTTATTGCAATTACCAATATAATCCGACCGCATGGTAATTACCACATACACAGGTAAATCCTTTTGGCGCGAAAGAGAAAGAAGCATGTTTACAAAAAGAACATTTTCATTCATTTGAGTTTCGGCATCTGCGTTTTCTCTTTTTGTGGTAAAAAGTTCTTCAAACTGATCAACTACGAGTAGCAGATTGCAAGACGTTTTTTCAAATATCGGCAGCAGAAAATCGCTTACGCCCTGCACACCTTTCTCGTGAATTGCTTTGGAAAGCGCAGCACTATAATCAGTGGAAGGCAAAAGATCATCAGGCACAAATTGCGAAGCATGCAATTCGGAACAAATAGCTTCGGCAAGAAAAAGTAATGGATTGCCAGCAGGCCGCATAGTTGCGGTGAGCCAATGATCCCGCTCATTGGTTAAAAATCCCGCCTTTAATTTAGGAATAAGGCCGGCTTTTATTAAAGATGATTTGCCGCATCCGGAACTTCCAACCACACCTATAAATCGTGTAACATATAATTTTTGGAGAAGCTCGGTGATTTGTTTTCCCCGCCCAAAAAAAAGACAACTCTCTTCAGCTTCGTACGGCCGTAATCCTACATACGGATTCTCATCTTCCTGTGTATCTGCAATAACATTTGTTGCAGGTTGAATATAAGGTGTACCCATAATTCAAAGTATTTATTGACAAAAAACTTATTGAAATTGTAGAAGAAAAGGATTCACAGTATCCGGATAAAGCTTAGGCTTTTACTATCGTCAAGCAACTGGGGTTGTAAAAATTTTCTCTTAAGGGGCAGGTTATCGTACACGATTTGCGGAGCCAGGTAGATAGCGCACATAGAAACGGGATAATCTTTTATCAGGATAGTTTCAATCGCTTTGTTGAACCGTTCGACAACCCATTCCTTGGCGACAGTGCCTAAAATAAAAATTAATGCAGTCGCTTCTTTTAAGGCACTTTCAAATTTTTCTATATTCTCCAGCGGCTGCGAGCCGGACACACATTGAAAAGTTCTTATTCCTTTTTCTGACAAGAAATTATTTAAGTCGATGGCATATTTATAATCCTGCTCATGAAAATCAAGAAAAACTGAGGGCGATTTACCGGCAGCATTAATGGAATTTTCGTTAATAGTTTTAGCGGTTATCTTGTTTACTTTTTCCAGTATCTCCAGCGTAATATTTGGCGCCGCTGATTCCCGGATTAAAGTGTACTTATCGGTTTCCGTTTTGGTATTTTGTAACCCGGTTAAAAAGTTTTTATAGTCAACATCTTCAAGCTCTTCAAAATTTAATTGTTTGGGAATAAAAATCAGCTGCTCTTTGGATAAGCGCTTTGCAATATTTACCTGTGCTTCTGTAAAAGTATCTGAACCTTCCTCCATCTGGTCGCCGGCAATAGTGTCAAACAGGTGGATGGATAAACATGAATCCGTTAAACTATTTTCAACAGCTTTTTCATATTCGGATTTATTAAAAGGTGGCGGAGGAACCTTTTTTATTACCTCAATATTATTAA
>JBBPZF010000181.1:0-2183 GCA_038199105.1 Chitinophagales bacterium
ACCACTTTATAACTCCAGTGGCCAACTTCACTTGTCACTTCATCCCACTTATGTCCCATAAAACGCTTCACACTGGTGATAGTGTTCGTAGGGTTTGTAATTGCCTGGCGCTTCGCAGGATCACCTACTTTGCGTTCCCCGTTTTTCAGGAAAGCTACTACGGATGGTGTAGTACGGCGCCCTTCATCATTAGCAATTACAACGGGTTCATTACCCTCCATAACTGCCACACAACTATTGGTTGTACCGAGATCTATACCTATAATTTTTGCCATAATAAATTGATTTTTTATAATTTGTTGATTACGTTATGACAAGCATTATGCCAAGGGAAATAAAGTGCAAAAATGGCAGATGGGTACTCCTAAAGTGAGACAGACCAATCCTAATGATAGGTTCAATATTCCCCTTTTGAATTAGGGACAGCTTTAAACGTGAAATGTTTTTGAGAAAGATAGCTGAATGTAACGACAAAGCATACCGCAAAAAAACGGGCTATTGTCGGGTAAAAATGCATACTCTCGACCAATACTTTTATAATTGAATAATTGAGTGCCAGGTTCACCAGCACCACTAATACATACCTGAATAATTGGATTCTCCCTCTTATTTGAGATTCATTAAAAACTATATATTTTGACAATAGAAATCCTGTAGGAAAGCTAACAGCAAATGCCATCCACAAGGCAGCAGTATACGGTTCAAAGGCTATAAAACCGAGGTTGAGAATTTGCTTATGAAGTATAAAATTGTAACTGATAAAATAAAGAAAAATATCCAAAACCATATTACTACCACCGCAAACCGCATAACGAAAAGTTTGCAGTGGCATAAATCTTCTAAAGGGTGGATAAAAGAAATCTATGAAAGCAATTATCTTTCGCCGCATCATTATTCTTGATTGATTGCAAAATTAAAAATTCCCGGTATGGATATCACCGGGAATTATTTATATAAAGTGATTTTATTATTTTATAACGTAACGCACTCCTATGCCTAATGCTAAATTCGAATAAGTCCTTGGCGCCAAATAAAAGAATGGATCAAAGCCAAGACTCACATCAATAGGTGCATCGGCAAACTTATAATCAAGCCCGCCAGTAAGCCTAAGTGCAAATGCAGTTTCATTATTTTTTCCAGTCCCGAAAGCAAGCATACCACCCCCGCCTACGAAATATTGCAAGCCTTCTGCACCGGCCACCGGTCCCTGGTATTCATAAAGTCCCTCAAGGCCTAATGCTCCGCTGAAGAAAAGAAGACCTCCCTCGAGCGCTGTTTTGGCACTTGTTGAATGCCTGATATTGATACCACCTGCCGAGCCGTTTCCTGTATAGAACTTTGCGCCAAAAGCTGTGGTGTATTCCTGCGCTTTCAATCCTGCTGCGGCGAGCAAGATCAGAGCGAAAATCATAAGGGTTGTTTTTTTCATAACGTGTTTTATTAAGTACTGATTTAAAAAATTTTAGAGCAAATATTAGTTATACAACTCAGCCTGCAAATCTTTTATCCTTTCATCTGCAAGATATTCATCGTAGATACAAAGCCTGTCAATAATTCCCTTAGGTGTGATTTCAATAATGCGGTTAGCAACAGTATCCATAAACTGGTGATCGTGCGTGGTAAGTAACACGATACCGGGGAAAGTTATCATACCATCATTAAAAGCAGTGATACTTTCCAAATCAAGGTGGTTGGTCGGCTCGTCAAGAATTACCACGTTCGGGTTTTGCAACATCATCCTGCTTACCATGCACCTTACTTTCTCACCACCACTTAATACGTTCGTTTTCTTTTTTATTTCATCTCCGCTAAAAAGCATTTTACCTAAAAAGCCCCTTAAGAAATCTTCGTCCACATCAGTATAATGATCGGGAACAAATTGCCTCAGCCAATCCATCAGCGTAAGTTGTCCGGTAAAAAATTCAGTATTATCATTTGGAAGATACGCCGTAGTAATTGTAGTTCCCCACTCAAAAGTACCGCTATCAGGTTCCATTCGCTTGTTAATGATTTCAAAAAAAGAAGTAAGTGCAACAGGATCCCTGCTAAGGAAGGCAAGCTTCTGGCCTTTGACCACATCAAAATTTACATTATGAAAAAGCTTGCGGCCATCAATACTTTTGGTGAGCTTTTGCACATTCAAAATCTGGTTGCCGGGATCTCTTTCAGGCTTGAATATAATG
>JBBPZF010000182.1:0-5609 GCA_038199105.1 Chitinophagales bacterium
AAACAAATGCAAAAGCCGAAGCTATCAATAGTAAAATACAAAGATTCATAGCAGCCAATTATGGCGTGAGAGACAAAGATTTCTTTATGTACAGATTAGCTCGCTATTACTCATAGCACATCAAAATATTAATTAGCCCAATAGCAACTCCAATACCCATCGCTAAAAAAATCCATAAGGTTAAATATCTGTCTAAGAAACTTAGCTTCTTTCGTTCGTTTGCCGGAGCACAGTTATTTGCTGACATGATTAGGAAATGTATTGTGTAATAAAACGGCGGGAGTAATCCTTTATTTGATCTCTCACTTGCCTGAATTGCTGCATAATCTCATCTTCTGTTCCCGAAGCTTTTGCCGGGTCCGGAAAATTGTGATGAAACTTTTGTGCTGAAGAAGGAAAGATCGGGCAACGTTCGTTGGCACCATCGCATACAGTTATTACATAATCAAAGTCAATGCTCCTGTATTCTTCCACATTATTAGAAGCGTGTCCGGAAATATCAATGCCATCTTCTTTCATAATAGCAATAGCGAGAGGATTAACACCATGTGTTTCAATTCCTGCACTGTATACTTCTGCTTTCCCTTCAACAAAATGTCTTAAATAACCCTCGGCGATCTGGCTTCGGCAACTATTGCCCGTACATAAAACCAATATTTTCTTCATAAATTAATTTTAATTAACAACAACCTGATTTAGGATCGCAACAAGGTTTCTCTGCATATACTGTTATGCTTCTTATGCCTGTACCTGATTGTTTGAAGGTTTCAATTTGTTCTGCTGATAAATACTGGCTTAATATATCATCAGGGATGATAACTGCTTTATCTTTTTGAACTGCTATACTTTTAAAACCATTGGCTTCTATCAATTCTAAGTACACTTGCTTTTGAATTGCACCAGCCACACAACCGGCATACATTTCAGCGGCTTCTTTGATTTGTTTGGGTAATTCTCCTTCCAATACAATATCCGAAATGGAGAAGTGGCCACCTGGTTTTAATACCCTGTAGATTTCCTTTATAACTCCATCTTTATTTGGCACAAGGTTCAAAACGCAATTGCTTACAATTACATCTGCTGTGTTAGCTGTTACCGGCATCTTTTCTATATCTCCCTGCCTGAACTCAACGTTATTGAAACCTCTTACCTCATTGTTCTGTCTTGCTCTTTCAATCATAGCGGGTGTAAAGTCTATACCGATCACTTTACCAGTTTCGCCCGTTTCATGCCTTGCTATAAAGGCATCATTGCCTGCTCCACTGCCCAGGTCAATTACTACGTCTCCCTTTTTTATTTTTGCAAATTGCGTCGGCAGTCCGCAGCCTAAACCTAAGTCTGCATCGGCGTTATAACCGTCCAATGTTGTATAATCATCAGCCATTATGTTATACACTTCTGTTGTGCAACAACCAGAACCGCAGCAAGAGCTTTGATTCGTTTCCTTGTCCTGTAAAGCAATTTCTGAGTACTTCTGCCTTACCATTTCTTTTACATTGTCTTGCGTTTCCATTGTATTTATATTTTTAAGCTATCGAAATATTACGATGATTATTTCCAAAAAAAGGTCAGCAGCAATCGCTACCACCTTTATATGTCTCAAACATTTGATTTAATACGGCTTGTGCTGCTTTCCATTGTTTAGCATCAATACAGTAGCAAACTTTTGCGCCCTCTATTTCACCTGTTATTAATCCTGCTTCTTTCAACTCCCTTAAATGTTGTGAAACGGTACTTTGAGAAAGCGGTATTTCATCTACTATATCTCCACAGACACAAGCATTTCTTTTTACCAGCAAGTTTAAAATAGCGATTCTTGCAGGATGGGCTAAAGCCTTAGCAATTTTTGCCAGCTTATTCTCTTTTACGCTGAATTCGTATGATTTGGTTGCTCCCATTCTAAACGCAATATTACGATAGATTTTTTAACCAGCAAATTTTTATTACGATAAAAGCAGCGACTGAAGTGTTGGCATCACTGCGATGATGATGAGCAGCTGCCTTTACTGCCTGGCTGTTTATTTTTATACCTATGCTGAAAACGTAACGGAAAAGCGTTTCCTTAATAGCAATCACAATCAATAGGATCCATAATGTAGAACTTCTCGGTAATTCATGAGGTGTGGCTATAAAAGATATGGAGTGATAGCTAATCCATATAGCAGCTGCAATTAAAAAAAGGCCACAATAGATCACTTGGTTGTACATACTTTCCTTTATTTACATTGCTTGCAGTAACATAACCATTGATAGGTGAATAAAAATTACTTGTCCGGGAAATTTTTCCTGCCTGAACTGTTTTTAGTGCCGATCCCAATCAATGATAATTTTTGTTCCAGCGCACTGATCTTTGCCGCCATCATATTGTATTCCGATGAAACCTGCTGCAATACTTTTGCAGCATTCACTTCTACTTTCCGTAATTCTTTGTTGCCTCTCTAATTCCTGTTCAAGAAAAACCATGCGGCTTTTGGTTCCAAATAGTCCTGCTGCATATTTATAAATTCCGCATTTCCTATTACAGCCACCACCTCGCCTTTGCGTACCGGCTGGCCAGGTAATAGTCCGGCGCTTTTAGCCAAGGCTTTAGAAGTTCACCCAACAGAACTTCTAAAAACTGAGTTCGATTAATTTTTGTAATTACTTCTTTCATTTTCAATTTAATTAACGGGGTTGTCCTACCTCGTTTACCCTCCTCAAACTCACTTTTGGAAATATTTTTGCACCTACATTAAACAACGACTTCAATAAAAGAAATCGATTTGTGAACAAGAAAATTTTAGCGTTATGTTTAATTCAATTACCTGGGAACAGTATCTTTCTGCCATTATCGTTTTACTCATTATTTATTATGCGGTAATTGGGTTTAAGTTTTACAGATGGGAAATTCTAAATGTCTTTGGCATCAGAAAAGTTGAAGATGGAACATTGAGTACGGCTTCTTTATCCAATTTAAGAAATTTTGTTACACCCGAAAATCCTGAAGATTATCTCCCTAAACCTGCATTGGAAATTGATATTTCACCATTGGTACAATCGTTCACTGATGAAGTGAAAGCCTTTGTACAAGGGAGTGAAAATGGTGAAATTAAAAAAGAAGAAATTATTCATTCTCTCAGCATCATCTCTTTAAAATATCCTGCATTAAAAGATGCTGATTGCAGGAATGATTTGGAACAGTTTGTTCTAAATGAAATAAATGTGCAATACCCCAACCTACTCCATTCAAAAGATTTAATCAAGCTCTGGAATTGATTTAAAAAACTAATGCTTCATTGTACCTAAGTGCAGGAGAAACAAGTGCGATAGATTGGTACAATGGAGCATTTTCTAAATTCTTCACCAACAAAATATAAAGTGAGTTATGAAAAGTGTAAATGAAAAAAGCCAAAAAAATTTGATTGCAATAGCAGCAATTTTCTTTTTACTGCTAATCAGTTTATGTGTTACCGCACAGGATGGTAATGCAGGTATAAATGCTGCCAATACACAAGTGAGAAGTTATTTTGCTGCCGGTACCAATCTCATGTATGCCGTAGGTGCTATTGTGGGATTAATAGGGGCTGTAAAGGTTTACCAGAAATGGAATGGTGGTGACCAGGATACCGGTAAGGTAGCGGCGGCCTGGTTTGGCAGTTGTGTGTTCCTGGTGATTGTGGCAACTGTTATCAAATCATTCTTTGGCGTATAAACCCCCATCCCCTAAAGGGGAGTAAAAATATTCCTATGAAACGGTTATTGATTGAAAGGCTGCATAATTATATCAGTGAAAACAATCCTGATTTGCTGCTTCAATTGCAAGAAGACAGTAAGGTAACTGACTACCTAATCAACAAAATAGGTACAGTAGATGCTTTGCTGAAGCAATTGGATAAAAGCCAGCCAACATACATTATTGAGGATGCCTGTATGGATGTACTCACCCAAGACTTGAAACCATCCAGGTACAATTATATCAGCAACATACTTGAAGAAGAGTTCGAAAATCATCATCTGCAACTTAAAGAATCAGGTACACTGCAATTTGAAACAATCAACCTGATTAACTATTGTCAGTCAACATTTGAAGACTTGGTTTTCAACGAAGAAAATGAAAGTAACAGATTTTTAAGGTATGCCATTATCGGGTGTATCAGTGAGTATTTAGAAAGTAACAAAGTGAGTATGAAAAATGTGAGTGATGAGTTACAACAGCCAGCAAAAACTACAGGATAATATTAATGCTATCCGTATTGCATTAGAATGGAAGCAAGGTCAAATTCTTTCCAATGAACAGGTAGCCGGGTTACGGCGCTATGCAGGTTTTGGCGGATTAAAAGCTGTGTTGTATCCGAATACTTCAAAAGAAGAATGGATAAAATTAAATGCCTCCAAAGAAGATTTAAAACTCTATCCAAACATCATTGAACTGCACCAATTATTACAGCAACATTTTAATGATTCTGAATATAAGCAAGCAATTGATTCGATTAAGAACAGCATCCTCACTGCATTTTACACTCCTGAGATAATTCCACAAACGGTGTTGAATGTTTTGAAAGAACAAGGGATTGAACCAAAAAATATGTATGAGCCCAGCAGCGGTGCAGGTGTCTTTATAACTGAGGCTACAAAAGCATTTCCTGCATTAGAAAATATTACTGCTGTTGAAAAAGATATTTTATCGGGACGGGTATTGACTGCGTTGAGTAGTTCGATACCCGTCCTTGTTTCTGTTCAAATAAAAGGATTTGAAGAAACTTCAAATGAAGAAAATAACAAATCAGATTTAATAATCAGCAATATTCCCTTTGGGAATTTCAGGGTATATGATGATGCTTTTAAAGATGAAGCAATAACGGGTAAAATTCACAACTACTTTTTTGCAAAAGGATTGGATAAATTAAGAGAAGGTGGTTTGCTTGCATTTATCACAACTGATGCTTTTCTAAATAGCCCTTCTAATGCAGCAGCCAGAGAGTATGTATTTCACAACTCCAATTTTATAAGCCTGAATGTGATGCCGGATAACCTGATGAAAGATACTGGCAATACTGAAGCTCCATCACATTTCTTAATACTTCAAAAGAATAGCAACAAAAAAGACATAACAACCAATGAGCAATACCTTATTGAAACAGTAGAAAAGAAAAATGAGTTTGGAACATATTCACAAAATAAATACATAGAAAGTTATCCAAAAGTGATTCTGGGAGATGAAATAAAAGCAGGTAAGAATCAATATGGCAGGGCCCATCAAACAATTTGGCAAAATGGAAATATAAATAACATATCGGTAAAACTTGCTGAATCCATTAACGAGGGCATCAACCAGCGGTTCAATAGAAAGTCCTTTGAGATAAGTACTGTAAAAGAAAATGTTACTCTGGGCAAACAACTTACTTATTTACCCATCCCTGAAAGTAAGCCGGATAATAGTTCTGTGCAGTTAGGCTTATTTGATATAGCCCCGGCAGCTAATATTACGAGGGCTTCCGCTTACATCAATAACCTGGATGCAACGGTTGTACAAAGTCAATCTGCAAGGGTAGTCAATGTCATAAAAACTAAAGACAAGCCAGAACACGAGGCTATTGTAATGCTAACAGCAAAATCAATAGCATTTAAAC
>JBBPZF010000183.1:0-5261 GCA_038199105.1 Chitinophagales bacterium
CAGCATGTTCATCATTTATACCGGAATAACTTATGGGCATATTATAGCCTGCAAACTCTGCCATTTTTGCTCCGAGTGCAATGTGCTTTTTTGTAAAGGGTGTATTTTTCATGCTACTTTTAAAGTTGGCAAATTTAGACGAAATCAGGTGTATATTTTAGATTCTTAAATATCAAGCTAAAGAGAGTAAACAAGGTCTACCTGATTAAAGTAAAGTTCCTTTTTTCGAAAGCGTTTCACCGGAATCGCAAATTGCCGCTAAAACATACTCAAATACTGCTGTGGAGTGGTAGCTCCTTTGAAGCTTTCATCCCAGCCAAAGATTTTACCATTAGGAGGAAAATTCTTTTTTTGAAAAACAAGGTGTCCCTCACGGCTGCCAAGATATTCTATGAATTCATAATAAGAAGGCCTCATGCCGGAGCATGAAGCCTTTATTCAACTCAACCTTCTATATATGCAGTATAAAAGCATAGCCATGGTTGCCGGCCTTCGTATATGCTTCTCCGGATATTGTAGTATTGCCAGCATCCAACTTTTCTATTTTTTGTTCCAACTTTTCTTTCGCTTCTCTTAGTGAATCTTTCATTTTATCTATTTGTTTTTGCCTCGCATCTCTTAAAGAATCCACTGCGCTTTGTATTTTTTGCATCTCTTTTTCCTTTATCATTCTTAAAGAGTCTGTCTTATTGTTTTGATCGTAGCGGTAGTTCTGCTGATCTTCATTGTATTGATTATTTCTTCGTTCTTGCTCCGAACGCCAATCATTATTCTTATAATCGTTAGCTGGTACACCACTCAAGGTATATAGTCCATTTTCCTGCATTACATATTCTAAACCATATTGGAAATCATAATCATCATTTTCCCAATTGTACCAATTGTCATCATTAAACCATGGACCATTGAATCTTATATTATGATTATACTCAAGGTTTTTATTTATTTTAATATGTTTTCCAACCGGAACATATAGAATAACCATCACACTTTGATTTCTGAATTTGTCCGTTGTATTGATAGCAATTGCTTTATCTATCATTAACAAAGAATCTTTTTGAAAAACGTTATACCGGATCAATGAAGCCAATGTATCCGCATCTCTCCTGGTATTCCCGTTACACATTTTTATTACTCCCACCTGGAAGCTGTCTGTAGGAGATTTTTCAAGCCTTATTCTTACATTACCGATGTAAGCTGTATCGTCGTCAAATGTCGCAAAGGGCTCAAGCCGAAACCATGTATTGGTTCTATTGTATTTATTATACGTAAGTGAGTTTACTTCAAGGCTGGGTATTCCAGGATTTTCAAGTGTTATTTTTTCTTCATTGGCGGAGCTGGTCCTTCTGAAATCCTGGCCCACAGAAATTAAAAGGGAAATAAAACAAATGATACCGAGGAACCATAACCCTAAAAACGAATAGCGTATTGCCCGGTTGTGCGTTTTAATCCTGGCAATTCTTCTTATTATGAAAGTAATAATTCCTATCACCGGTACCCCAATAAAAAATATAAGTGTTCCCCATGCAAGCAGACTTTGCCAGCCATCAGTAAGTACAAAGTTTTTTAATGGAAATAAGCCAATGGAAACCGTTGCGATTGAAAAAAGTGCGATGATTAAAGCAAGCGCAATGCATCCGAGTATGAAGTACGCAAATATTTTAAATATGGTAACTATTATATTTCCCAGCGTTCCACTCGTTCTTTTTGCTGCATATTGTACCTCCCTCCCAAATTCCCCGCCTCTTTCTTTCGCCATACTACCAACTTGCTGGCTCATTTTACTCACTCTTTCCTGCACACCTTTCATTTCTTCCACTACGGAATTTTTTATGGAGTTAAGGTCAACTTTTTCCCCTTTCATTTCAAGCTTTTCTGAAGTTGTATTGGCTTCAGGTATTACAAGCCATAGAATGATATATACTATCAATGTACCGGGACTAAACGAAAAACTTAAGAAATTTGGAAAGGTAAGTGGACCTATATGTCCCCACCTGAAGAAGAACGATATGAAAGGGATGAGAAAAAATACCCTTGGAATCCATGGATTTACATTAAAGTAACTTCCTATTCCGCTGCAAACGCCCCCAATTATTTTTTGATCCGGGTTTCTGTAAAGCCTTTTACGTACTCCATTTACCAGGATATTACTCCCTGGTACGAAGATCCAAAGAAGGATATATGCAAGAAACCCAATGCCTGATATTATGAATACCACTCTTACAATAACTGGGTCAATACCCAAATAGGCGGCTATACCACCACAAACCCCGCCGAGAATTTTATGGTTTTCATCACGATACAACCTTTTTGGGCGTTCACCGGGCCTTGCATAGAATTTTTCACCTTGTGCCTTCTCTTCACTGGCGGCTTGCTTTTCGCCGCTCTCAGCTTCTTCAAAATCTGCCGGGCGCCCGATATTTTTGATTATCACGTTTACATCGTCATCTGTAATGCAGGTGGAGCCGCTTTTCAACTTTTCCTGGAACAGCTCACTGATGCGGCTTTCGATATCATTTATTATTTCATCGCGGCCTTCTTCGTTCGCAAAATAAATACGAAGACTTTCTATATACTGCTTTAGCAATTCATACGATGTTTCCTCGATGGGAACTACGCTGCCCTGGAAATTTATATTAATTACTTTTTTCATGACTAATTCTATTTAATAATTGGTTGAAGTTGATGTATGGGTTTAGTTTTTTTTACCGGTTATCGCTTCTACGGCATTAGCAAGCTCAAGCCAGGTTGTTTCAAGCTCCTTGTAAAAATCAGCCCCCTTATCAGTGAGTGAAAAATATTTTCTTGGGGGGCCGCTGTTGCTTTCCACCCATCTGTAGGTAAGAAATTCCGCATTTTTTAGCCTGGTCAATAAGGGATAAAGCGTTCCTTCCAGGATATTAAGATTGGCCGCTTTCATTTTATCAATGATGTCACTCGGATAAGCCTCTCCTAATTTTATTATGGATAAAATGCAAAATTCCAAAACCCCTTTTCGCATTTGGCTTGCTGTATTATCAATATTCATATTTTGATATTTTAACTGTAGAATTTTTCATTTGTTGCTTTTCTAAAACAAAGATATACATAAATATAATACTATGCAATACATAATACCTGCTTTTTTAAGGTAGTTGTTTATAAAGGTGAGCCGCCTTTGTCTGAAACCCAATACCACAAGGGATTCCATTAATTTTATCGGCTAAAATTATTTTTTAGTACTTGATCAACGGTTATTTTAGCCAGGGGAACGGCTTACCTACATAAAATGATTTATAAAATAAATGAGTGCGCGAACCTTTATTTCTGTTTAATCAGGTTTATTTTTAAATTATTGAGAATTTGTCTGCTATTAACGATTTTTTAATGCTTTTTTGTAATGTGAATCGTCTAATTATTAAACAAAAACAATGAAAAGAAATTTTTTTAGCATAATAATCTTTCTCTTTTTATTTGCTTCATGCAGCAGCACAAGGAACTCCGTGGCCAATACACAACAGGACATTGCTTTGTTAACTGCTATAAAAAAACTGGATAAAAGTCCATCGGATACAGGGCTCAGAAATAATTTGAGCAACCTTTACAATGATGCATCAAAGATTCACCTGGATAATATTGATGTGTTTAGTACATTAATGGAGCCGGATAAATGGAACAAGATTATCAGAGAGTACCAGGCATTGCAGCATTTATCTGAAGTGATTAATGGTTCTTCCAATGCTGCCAACCTTTTAAAAACTCCTGCTTATGCGGCTGATATAGAAGTGGTAAAGGAAAAAGCTGCGGCTGATTATTACAATATGGGAATGAATTATGCAAGCAATAATGATAAGCAATCTTCCCGGGACGCTTATTACGCTTTCAAACAAACGCAGGATTTTGTTCCGGGTTACAAAGACACCAAAAGGCAAATGGACATTGCCTATCAAAACAGTGTACTTAATGTGATTGTAAATCCTGTAACAGATAATTCTTATTATTATAACAACACAGGCTTCAACAGGTATGGCAATAGTTTTAACAACGATTATATGCAACGAAACCTGGTGAGGGATCTTGGCGGGGATTATACCAAAAACTCTTTTGCCCGTTTTTATACTGATTGGGATGCCAAAAGAGCTAACATTGATCCTGATATTTTCGTGGATCTTACATGGGTAAACCTGGATATACCACAACCTTATACTTCGCACTACAGCAGGAATGTAAGCAAGGAGATAGAAGTGGGTAGGGATACATCAGGGCATGTTTCCTACCAAACAGTAACGGGTACATTAAGCATTACGAAAAGATATTTCACCGCCACCGGCGATCTTGAAAGCCGTATAACTGATGCGGTTACACGTAATAACATCAATAACAGGAGATATACGGCACAGTTCGACTGGCAACAGGAATATGCAACCTACAGGGGAGATTCCAGGGCTTTGAGCGGTAATGAACTTGCGCTGCTTAATAATAATAATTTTCAAATACCAAACAAGCAGGATATTCTGAATGAGTTGTATCAAAGAATATATCCGCAGGTAAAGAACGGAATTTATAATGCGGTAAGGTAATGAAGAAATGTACGAAATACAATGTGAGATGTACGACGTTACAAGTTTTAATCAATATTACTCTAACTAAAAATATTGTAAACGGCGAAACTCATTATATAAGCAAGGCCAGTCATATACACAAGTTGAATTGCAGGCCATTTCCAGCTTCGTGTTTCTCTTTTTACTACGGCCAACGTACTCATACATTGCATAGCCAATACATAAAAAATTAACAGCGAAAGACCAGTAGCAAGGTCATAAACTTTTGTTCCGTCAGCACGCACTGCTGCGTTCATTTTTTGTCGAAGGGTAGCATTATTTTCATCCTTATCATCGCCCACGCTATAGAGTGTTGCCATTGTGCCAACAAAAACTTCACGGGCCGCGAAAGAGGTAATAAGGGCAATACCAATTTTCCAATCATAGCCCAAAGGCCTTATGACAGGCTCTATAACTTTACCTAAAATTCCAGCGTATGAGTTTTGCAGTAATTCAGTTTTTTTCATCTTGTTAAATTTCTTATCCTGGTCCGGATTTTTTTCAGCGAGGGCTTCATATTTCGTAGAAACCGCCGCCATTTTTTTAGGTGGGCCATACGAGCTTAGAACCCAAAGTAATAAGCTTATCACCATAATCACTTTCCCGGCATCGTATACAAATATCTTTGCTTTTTCCACCATCGTGTAGAACATGTTCTTCCAGCGTGGCTCCCTATAAATC
>JBBPZF010000184.1:0-3559 GCA_038199105.1 Chitinophagales bacterium
CAAGTTTACTTTTCCCGGTGCGCATTAACATAACATCTATTCCTTTTAGTGGTTCTACTGCTCTCACTAATATGGCATGTGGTACATCCTTATCATTCGTCACTATATTAAACATTTGGTGCATGCCGTAGCATATATACACGTAAGCGATGCCCGCAGCTTCATACATGGGTTCGTTACGTGCTGTCCGCCTGTTGCCAAACGCATGTGAAGCCTTGTCAATAATGCCGGCGTAGGCTTCTGTTTCTACAATTCTTCCGGAGGTAACCTCTCCATCAAATGTGGTAACTATTATTTTACCAAGAAGTTCCCGGGAAATTTGCACTACATCTTTTCTCTGGTAAAATGATAACGGTAGTTTAGTCATAAGAAAAATAATGACAAATTAATGAAAACATAACCATTAAACTTTCAAGTGCAAACCAAATTATATTTTTTAAGTTTGGCTATTTATAATAAGCTTAATATTACGGCTTGCTCGAAGAAATTATCATAGCCATCCAGGCATATTTTAAAGCGCACAAGTTTATAGTAAAAAACAAGCTCTGGAAATGGATTTTGATTCCGGGGCTCATCTATAGTTTGCTTTTTGTCGCCGGTTTTTTTCTTTTCTGGAAATCGTCTGCACATTTTATTGATTATTTTTTTTCGCGTACTGGTATAAAGGTTTGGATGCAAAAAGAACAAGGAAGTTTCCTGAAATTTTTATTCGTATTCGGGCAAATTATTCTCCAGCTTATCCTGATGCTTTTTTATTTCTCCTGGTTTAAATATTTGTTTTTAATCATAGGCTCACCTGTGTTTGCATGGTTAAGCGAGAAAACAGAATCGCTGCTGCATAATAAATCTTATCCCTTCAACCTGAAACAATTTTTTAGAGATGTGGCAAGAGGAATAGGTATTGCGTTAAGAAACACACTATGGCAAACCGTGTATTCCGTTTCCATTTTAATTTTATCATTGATTCCTTTGCTCGGATGGGCAACGCCGGTGCTTGCCTTGTTTGTGGAATGTTACTATTTAGGCTTTTCCATGCTTGATTATACCAGTGAAAGAAAAGGACTCTCATCGGCTCAAAGTATTGATTTTATTGGGCATCACAGAGGTCTGGCTATAGGCAATGGGATAGTTTTCTACTCGTTGCATGTTGTGCCAGTGATTGGATGGATAATGGCGCCGGGCTATGCGGTGATTGCGGCAACGCTCAGCCTGCAACAAAAAAAAACATAAAGGAATTTATTCCCGCAGTTAATTTATAAAATGAACAATGGTCTATCTTATTCCTTCTTTTTTATCTGAAAATGCCGTGGAAACTATTCCTGCTTATGTGCTGGGGGCGATAAAAGATTGCCAGGTAATTTTTGCCGAGAATGAAAGAACGGCCCGTCGTTTTTTGAAAAGCCTTGATAGGGAAATTGTAATTGATGATTATGAATGGCACACAATTCATAAAGCAGAAAAGGAAATGGTAAACATCTTCCGGCAAAGAATAAAAGAAGAAAAAAATATCGCCATAATAAGTGAGGCCGGCTGTCCTGGCATTGCAGATCCGGGCCAAATACTTATTCATGAAGCGCAAAAATTAAATGCAATTGTAAAGCCTCTTGTTGGCCCTTCTTCCATATTACTCGCTTTGATGGCCAGCGGGCTTGATGGCCAGCAATTTTGTTTTACCGGTTATTTGCCCATTGACAATCTCGAAAGAAACAAAAAATTAAAGCAACTTGAAGAAGAATCGGTAAAGAACAAAAGTACACAGATTTTTATTGAAACGCCCTTCAGAAATAATAAAATGCTGGAAGCAATCCTGCAAAATTGTAAGCCCTCAACGCTCTTATGCATTGCTGCCGAAATAACTTCCCCGCAGGAATGGATCAAAACAAAAACGATTGCAGAATGGAAAAATCAAAAAATTGACTTGCATAAGAAGCCGGTAATTTTCTTGTTGTTGGGTTAATCGTCCTGATTGACCACAATTTTAAAAATTGCGACACAAATTGTGTCCCTCTCCACTGGAGAGGGGTTGGGGTGAGGCTTTAAAATAACAACGGCCCCTTCGAATTACTATGTGGTTGTTTGCCAAGATGCGCATAAGCTTTAGCAGTTACTTCTCTTCCACGGGGAGTACGCATAATAAAACCTTCCTGTATTAAAAATGGCTCATACACTTCTTCCAGTGTGCCGGTTTCTTCGCCTACTGCGGTGGCAATGGTGGTAATACCTACAGGTCCGCCTTTGAATTTTTCAATTATCGTTGTAAGGATTCGGTTGTCCATCTCATCAAGTCCATACTCATCTACATTCAATGCTTTTAACGCATGTTCTGTAATAGCAATATCTATAACACCATTTGAAAGCACTTGGGCAAAATCTCTTACGCGTCTCAATAAGCCATTCGTAATTCTTGGTGTGCCGCGGCTTCTTCCAGCAATTTCTGCTGCAGCATCGGAAGTAATTTTAGTATTAAGTATGGAGGCCGAACGCAGGATTATCTTTTGTAAAGTCTCTTTGTCGTAATATTCCAACCTTGATTTAATACCAAACCTTGAGAGCAACGGCGAGGTTAATAAACCACTTCGTGTAGTCGCCCCGATTAACGTAAAAGGATTGAGATTGATTTGTACACTGCGTGCATTCGGGCCCGTATCAATCATAATGTCTATGCGAAAATCTTCCATTGCAGCATACAGGTATTCTTCCACTACATTACTCAGGCGATGGATTTCATCAATGAACAAGACATCGTGTGGTTCAAGGTTGGTAAGAAGGCCAGCAAGGTCACCGGGCTTTTCTATTACAGGTCCGCTGGTTTCCTTAATGTTTACACCGAGCTCATTAGCAACAATTCTGCTGAGTGTTGTTTTACCAAGTCCAGGCGGCCCGTGAAAAAGAATATGATCGAGCGCTTCTTCCCTTTGCCTTGCAGCTTTTATAAATATGCGCAGGTTCTCGATTATTTGTCCCTGCCCGCTAAACTCCTCAATTACCGCGGGCCTTATATTATTTTCAAATTCTTTCTCTCCCGGAGTCAGTATTTCTTTATCAGTATTTAGGTTTTTATTAGCCATTGTTATGTATAAATCATCGTCTGTAAAACTAAACTTTTCTCTGCATTGCTATCAGGCTAAAAATTACAGCAGTGTCATTATTACATGTTTGCGCAATAATTTCTATCACGTTATCGGTTAGGTTATTAGAATAAATTTTAGCATAATGCTGGCTGGTGAATTGTCTGCTTATTTTTTATGGAACGAATTTAGATCAACCGTCTTCAGACAAAAACAAAATCCCGTTTATTATATAATTGAAATAAAGGCAAACTCTTTTTGTGAAAGTATGAATTTCAGTAAAAAAATAAATGCTTATTTAATCTGATAAAATTTATGAAACAAAAAATAAAATTGGGAATTCTTGATCAGTCAATTGTGCGGCAGGGAAGTTCTGCAAGCGATGCAATTGAAGAAACTATTGATACCGTAAAGCTCGCAGAAGAATTAGGCTATAACCGTTTCTGGATCTCTGAACACCACAACGCCGCTTCCATAGCTGGTTCTACGCC
>JBBPZF010000185.1:0-3285 GCA_038199105.1 Chitinophagales bacterium
AGTATCAAGTATCAAGTATCAAGAATAAGATTGAAATTATTTTGAATGAATCAAATAAATGAAGACTTCGAAAGCCACCCTTCTGAAGGGGGCAGCCCTGACGACAATGAAGAACTCTTTGAAAGACTTACCATTGTTAGCGCCAAAGGACAGGAGCCTTTGCGCATTGATAAGTTTTTAATGAATAGAATTGAAGGAGCTACAAGAAATAAAATTCAACAGGCTATAGAAGCCGAGAGGGTGTTGGTGAATGAAAAAACCGTAAAGTCAAATTACAAAGTACGGCCAGAAGACAGAATCGTTGTGTATGATACATACCTTCCCGATTCTTCTGAAATAGTTCCGGAAAACATTCCTTTTAAAATTGTATTTGAAGATGAAGATGTAATGGTAGTGGATAAGGAGGCAGGCATGGTGGTGCATCCCGGAAGTGGTAACCCAGGCGGCACTCTGGTAAATGCAGTTGCGTATTATTTGAAACAACAAAATCCGACAATCAACGAAGATGAACTGGCACGTTTTGGGTTAGTACATCGCATAGATAAAAATACCAGCGGGCTTCTCGTAATGGCGAAAACTCCAAAGGCGATGACACACCTGGCAAGGCAATTCTTCGATCACACTGTTCATCGGCGATATGTGGCACTTGTGTGGGGCGATTTTGAAGAAGAGGAAGGAACTATCAACGCACATGTCGGCAGACATCAGCGTTTTAGAAAATTATTTACAACTTACCCTGAGGGTGAGCATGGCAAAGAAGCCATTACACATTATAAAATACTGCAAAAATTCAACTATGTAACGCTCGTAGAATGCAGGCTGGAAACAGGACGGACCCACCAAATAAGAGTGCACATGCAATATATTGGCCACCCGCTTTTCAATGATCATACATACGGTGGCGATAGAATCGTAAAAGGAACTGTGTTTACAAAATATAAGCAGTTCGTAGAGAATTGCTTTCACCTTTGCCCACGACATGCGTTGCATGCACAGCAACTTGGTTTTATTCATCCCGTTACAAAAAAACAGATGAGTTTTGAAAGCCCACTCCCAACTGACATGGAAAGTGTTATTGAAAAATGGAGAAAATATAGTGAACCCAGGAATTAATGATAATCTGGTTCCTAAAAGAATTAAAAAAATACTATTATTTCAATGTAAAATTACGGTTGGGCATCATGAGGGATTTTTCCTAAAAGTTAAGCCAGTAAACATTTTTAGAAAAAAAATTTGTGGATGGCGTGGTATAATAAGTTAGAATTTGATATTATATGAAAGACAAGACAGTGTATGTTTGTCCTACAAAGCAATTAAAACATAAAATAAAAAAAGGAAAACGCCGTTTAAAGGCTAAGAAAGATATTAAAAAAATATCAAGCAATCGTACAATCGTAAAGGTCAACAAAAAGAAAAAGCCGTTCAATAAGGCTAAGAAAAATATTTAAAGATTCTCATATCAAGCAATCGTAAAGGTCGTCCTGTTTCTACAGGAGGGCCTGTTTTTTTTGACTTTGTGAAAGTAGTAAAGAATAGTCAATATTGAAAAATTATTATTGAATTATTTTTTTAACCTGGCTTGTTTATTTAGATTCCATTTTTATTTCTTCGCTCTTACCTGATTCCTGATATTCATCACTTCAAGTTTTTTCCAGCAAATTATCAATTCTAATTAATTTTAAAAAAATCCCCACAAAATTGCAGGGATCAATTAATAATTTTAATTCAAGAAATGGTATTCTTACGACTTACCTGGCTTAAGCGGCCTTACTTCTATCTTGCTCGGTAATGTACGTGCATCCATTTTTAAAAGATTTGCTACCATTTGCCCGATATCTTCCGGCTGAATTTTCCAATCATCAGCATCAGATGGTGTGTGGTCATTGAAATGTGTGGCTACCGAGCCCGGCATGATGGTGGTTACTTTAATACCATATTGCCGCAGGTCGAGCATAATGGCTTGTGAAAATCCGACAAGACCAAATTTACTCGCATTATACGCAGAACCATTCGCAAAAAAATTAGTACCTGCGAGGCTTGCAATAGTTATTATATATCCTTCAGATTTCTTCAAAGCATCAAGGCTTGCTTTTACACTATTAAATACACCCGTAAGATTTGTGTCTATTGTATTTTTCCAGTCTTCTTCGGTCAGGTTTTCTATAGATGCAAAATGGCCGACACCCGCATTGGCAACAAGTACATCAAGCTGACCGAAATGATCCGTTACTTCCTTTATCGCGTTTGTTTCAGACGATAAGGAACTTACGTCCGATTCTAAAGCGAGCACCATTTTATCATCCTCTGTAAGTGAAGATGCAGCCTTTTTAGCTGCTGATAAACTACGACTGGTAATGGCAACTCTCATTCCATTATCTAATAAAATTTTTGCAACTCCATATCCAATTCCCTTTGAACCGCCTGTTATATAAGCGACTTTGTCTTTAAGTTCTTTCATGATTATCATTAAATTTTTTGATTATAAAATATTTCTTAAAAAAGAAACACGATGATCTTTTGATCTAATCAACAAAAACTATGCAGGTAATTAAGGCAAAAACTTTTCGCGCAAATAAAGCAAAATGGATATTTGTATGTTTGTGTTTTTATGAAAATTTTTCAGCCGGAAATAAGAGCAGTGCAGGTAACCCGCTACGTAACACCATTGCGGGAAGGAGGTTCGTTGCCTGCCATTGTGGAAGCCGATGATGGTTTTTTATATGTTCTCAAATTTAGCGGTGCAGGGCAAGGTGTAAAATCGTTGATTGCAGAATTGATTGGCGGGGAACTGGCCCGCATAATTGGGTTGCATGTGCCCGAGATTGTATTTGCAAATCTTGATGAAGCCTTCGGCAGAACTGAACCGGATGAAGAAATACAAGACCTTCTAAAAGCTAGCGTAGGACTTAATCTCGCTCTACATTATCTTTCGGGAGCGGTTACATTCGACCCTGTTGTTACAAAAATTGATTCGCACATTGCTTCAAAAATTGTTTGGCTGGATAGTCTTCTCAATAATGTTGACCGCACTTCTAAGAATGCCAACTTACTTTGGTGGCACAAAGAATTATGGCTGATAGATCATGGAGCAGGATTATATTTTCATCATGCATGGCACAATTGGGAAGAGCGAGCTACGCGGCCATTCAATCATATAAAAGAGCATGTACTATTGCCGCAGGCGAATGAGTTAGATGCGGTTGACAAAGAAATTCATGAAGTGCTAACTGATGAAATGATACGGGCTGTAGTTGCATTGTTGCCTGATGAATGGCTTATAAAAGA
>JBBPZF010000186.1:0-4084 GCA_038199105.1 Chitinophagales bacterium
CAGGCCATGCTATTGAAGGTGCATGGTTTATTTTACATGAAGCGAAGCATCGCAACAATGATAAACATTTAATTGACTTAGGTTGCCGGATGCTCGATTACATGTGGGAACGCGGCTGGGATAAAGAGTATGGAGGGATGTTTTATTTCCGTGATGTTTATAACAAACCCGTACAGGAATATTGGCAGGATATGAAATTCTGGTGGCCACACAATGAAACCATTATCGCTACATTATTAGCCTTTACTTTAACAGGCAATAAAAAATATGCGGAGTGGCATAAGCTCATTCATGATTATTCCTACGAACATTTTCATGATAAAAAAAATGGCGAATGGTTTGGCTACCTTCATCGTGATGGAACGATGGCACAAACAGCAAAGGGAAATTTATTCAAAGGCCCGTTTCATTTACCCAGGCAGGAATGGTATTGCAGGAAAATGATCGCGGAAAACGACCGGTAGCGACCCTTAAGCGGCCTGAACGATAAATCTCCCAAAATATTTTTCAAATTTCTTTCAACTTGTGCAGCACAACACCCTTTTACCTTGTCTAAATAACATAGACAAATTTTTAAGAAGAAATATTACTATCCTGAGATAGTGCCTTGACTTATAGAAATATTTAAAAAGTCTTGGCTACTTTAGTAAATTATTCTATTTTAGCGCATGGATAATAAAACCGCTTTCTATAAAAGCCAAATATTAAAGGGATTGAGTTTCGGGAATGTTCGCTCAGCCCTTGAAATCAGCATGCTGACTGAGAAAAGTTTGCCACTCATCACCCGTTTGGTTAATGAGTTGGTGGCCGAGGGATTTATAAAGGAAAATGGTTACGCGTCTTCAACTGGTGGACGGAGACCCCAGATGTATTCTTTGATTGCCGGTAAAATGTATGTCATGTCCGTGGCAATGGATCAATTGGTTACAAAAATTGGCATTATTGATTTGAACAACTGTGATGTAGAGTATTTTAGAAAATATGATTTGGTTCTGACTCAAAACCCCGATGCTCTTAACACTCTTATTGAATGCATTAAAAATTTTATTGAAAATATTGCGGTAGACAAAGACAAAATAATTGGGATCGGAATCGGAATGCCCGGGTTTATTGATGTAGATAAGGGGATTAATTATTCTTTCCTGGATAACAGCGGCAAGAGCATTCCTGCAGCCATCGAGGAAGAAGTGGAGATGCCTGTTTTTATTGATAATGATTCCAGCCTGATTGCTCTTACCGAATTAAAACTGGGATCTGCCCGTAATAATAAAAATACGATGGTGATCAATCTTGGGTGGGGAGTTGGATTAGGTTTAATTATCAATGGAGAAATGTTCCGGGGCAATAATGGCCTGGCCGGCGAATTTAGCCACATCCATTTATTTGATAATAATAAGTTATGCGGTTGCGGGAAGAGCGGATGTTTAGAAACGGAGGCATCTATGTTGGTAGTGCTGGGCAACGCAAAAGAAGAGTTAAAGAAAGGACGTGTTTCGATCATAAAAGAAATATCGGGTGATTTCGAAAAAGACTCTACGAATATTATCAATGCGGCTTTAAAGGGAGATCAGCTTGCAGTAGAGTTATTATCAGAAACGGCTTATAACATAGGAAGAGGGATAGCGATACTCATACATATTTTTAACCCGGAACTGGTAACAATAAGTGGGAGAGGGGCATTGGCGGGCAACATGCTGTTGGCTCCCATACAGCAGGCGGTAAATAAATATTGTATTCCGCGTTTGGCCGCATACACAAAGATCGAAATTTCTTCCTTTAGCAGCAATGCGGAACTAATAGGCGGCGCAGCATTGGTGATAGAAAAGCTTGATAAAAAACCAGGAAAAAAATTAAAAAATACCACTGCTTTTATCCAGGAAAGCAATTGATAAAAACATTTCAGCAACAACCACGAAAAACAATGCATGAAACGCTAATCGTATGTCTGAAGTAGGCCTTTAACTATTTAAAAACAAAAACAAAAATTTATGAAACAAAAAATGAAGCGACTGCTCCTGTTTCTGCCAGTGCTTTTTTGTGCAACATTTGTTACTGCACAGAGTAAGCAAATTTCGGGAACGGTGAAGAACACCGAAGGAGATCCAATCGCAAATGCTTCTTACCTGGTAAAGGGAACAAAAACGGGTGGCGTAACAAGCGAAAACGGCACGTTCACGGTAACAGTGCCCAGGCCCCAATCGGTGATCGTTGTAAGTTCTGTAAACTTTGCAACGCAGGAGATAAGGGTGGGTCAAAATTCGAATCTTGAAATTGTCCTGCAGCCTTCAAATGCCGGCAGTCTTACTGAGGTGGTGGTTACTGCGCTTGGTATTAAAAAAGATGATAAAAAATTAGGGTATGCCGTAACAAATGTAAAAGGCGATGAACTTGCCCGTACAAATACAGTGAATCCTATCGCGGCATTACAGGGGAAAGTTGCCGGAGTAAATATTAATGTGATGAATGCTAATGGTGTTCAATCATCTCCCTCTATTCAAATACGCGGCGCAAAAGTTTTGGGTAATCAACCGGGGCAGGCTAATAATCAACCCATTTTTGTGGTGGATGGAAACGTGTTGATCAATAACCAATCTGATGCGGACAATACTGATGCAGGTTCTCAGTTAAAGAATTTGAATCCTGATGATTATGAATCCATCACTGTCTTGAAAGGTGCCGCTGCAACAGCAATCTATGGTTCCAGGGGATTGAATGGTGCCATAGTTATTACCAGCAAAAGAGGAAAAAAAGGCTCAGGTTTGGGAATTGAATTAAGTTCAACTTATCAAACACAGGATATTTACAAAAGCCCATTAGATTATCAGAATGTGTATGGACAGGGAAGCATCAGAACAAGGGAAGGGCATTTTGCTCCTGACGGAACGCAGGTTGCTGCTGCCGGTAGCTGGGGGCCAAAGATGGACGGAAGCATGCATCCCGCCATTTGGAAGCCGGATTCTTTAGTTGCTTATTCACCTCAACCTAACAACTGGAAAACTTTTTATCAAAATGGTTCTTACATAAATAATCACATCGCCCTGAGTGGCGCCAGTGAAAAGTTTAATTACCGTTTGTCTTATTCCAATAATTACACAAAAGGCATGTTGCCCAACAACCAGTTGAAAAGAAATTCGCTGGACCTCAATATTGGTGGGGAACTGAACAAAGTATTTTCTACTGAGTTTGGCGCTTCCTATTCAAATACACTTGCTGAAAATTTTTATTCGCAGGGTAGGTATTATTATGGGGGCGGACAAAATCTCGGGTTCAATACTTATTATTTACCGAGGAATATTAATTCTGAAGACTGGTATAAAACCTATAGGAATGAAGATAACTCTATCAACTATCTCGGGGGAAATTTTGATAACGCCATCAACGCGTTTGCAAGGTTTGACAAAAATAATTTCTACCGCCATGAAAATTCACTGTTGAGTTATTTGCAAATAAAGGCACAGGTTGCACCATGGTTAGATCTTAGCGCCAAGGGAAATATCAATGTGTATAAAATTTATAATGAGGAAAAAAATTATGGAAATGACGTGAACAACACGGGAGGCTACTATTCTTCCGGAGGTGAGTTAAATACCGGATACAATATGCTTTTCATGGCTCATGCGATTAAGAAAGTAATGAAGGATAATTTGTCCATTGATCTTCGTGTGCTCAACGAGATATATGGCAATCGTCAAACTGAAAGTTATAGTGCCAGTACCAACGGAGGCCTTAGTGTGCCGAATGAATTCTTTCTGGGCAATTCGGTACTGAATTCTCAAAATAATATCAGGTATGGTCTTTCAAAGCCTTCGTTGTTGACGTATGGCCTGGGAGCTATTTTAAACCTGAATTATAAAGAATTTCTTAACGTGGAATTTACCGGCAGAAACGACTGGATATCTACTTTGGCATATCCTGCTTCTGTATCTGGAGACAATAATATTGCTGTTTTTTATCCGTCCGTTAACGCTTCTTATTCTTTTTACGACCATTTGAAATCCAACATGCCTACGTGGTTATCATCAGGCAGATTGAGGGCTTCACTTGCTTACGTTGGTAATGCGGGTGTTGCAGGTGCGTATGCTAC
>JBBPZF010000187.1:0-9713 GCA_038199105.1 Chitinophagales bacterium
CAGCCCGTCGGATATACTGTATGTTTTAGCTTCGCCCCGACTGCCTAATTGTTCATTGATGAATTTATCTATGCCCGCTTGTTTAATCTGCTTTAAAACAAATTGAAGGCCGCCGAATGGGCTGATCAGTTGAGTGGATTGTTGTACTTTCATGCGTTATTTGTTTTGTGCAATCACTTAGACAAGTGAATAAACAATAACGCTGCTAAGCCCCTGAAACTTTTGGTAGAAGGGGGCTTAGCTCTTTAGCATTTTTTTTGCCTGCGGAATTAAGAAATTAGCTAACATGATTATGAAACGAAAAACAACTATAATATGCCTCTTTTTCCTCTTTGGCCTCATTAACTTAAAAACCCAATGCAACAGGAACGCTCCCCAGCCGCCGGATTATAAATATACTTTTACCGAAGAAATTGCGGTAACGCCCTACCAGTTAAATTATAATGTTGGCGATACCATCTGGCTGCAGCTCAATGTACCCGGCAAAAAGCTATATGATGCAAAAACCAATGCAAGAATATTTTTTGACTCAGCCAGCATAGTAATGGCGGTATCTGTAAACCTGCTCTTCAATAATCCCTATGTAGGCGACGGCCCATTTGCCACTTATATTTTCCCGACAGGAGTTTCGGGCTATACTACCAACTATACCAGCACTACGCAGGCATACATTACGAGTGGCTGCACCAGTGCTAACAGTTACTTACTAAATATAGGTGTTGTGCTGCTACAAAAGGGCGTGTTCAGTTTAGGCGTTTATGGCAACGATCTTCAAAACTGTTTTAACGGCTATTCCGCAAATGCCAGCCTTGGTTTACTGCTCCATATAGATGATACCCACAAAGCTTTCTACCAGCAGTTGCCCTTCACTGATATTGGGAAAAGGCAGGATATGGATGTTTTATTACAACTCGATGCAAAGAGGATAGCGGTTATTAACGTACTGTAGCAGCCAAAATTCCGGCAGTACATTACATGCAAAAAGGAGCGTAAGAAACTTATTTAAAGGTTGCCTTTATAATACCTGCGGGCATCCAGGCCGCATCATTTATTATGTGGAAAGGGCTGGCCGTTTTTATAATATTGCAACCTTGCAGCTACCCACGGTAACGCTTCCCCGGCGGGGAGCGTATCATAAAATCCATGTTTTGAGCCGGTATCAGCATATCGTTATTGGGGCTCGTTATACAACCCTTAACTGTAATCGTAAGCTGCACGAAAGAATATCTGCAGGTGCCTGTATTTGTCCGAAGGTATAAAAGCGTCTATGTCCACCGTTGGGCTGCCACGCCCTGTTGATATAATCTCTACCGGTACCTTACATCTTTCCCCGAACGTAGCGCCAGTAGTAAACTGGAAATTGCTAAAGTAATCCGGTGGAAATAAATTCAGAAAACTATTGAATGCCGGGAACAGTATAACAGTAACGAATTAGCTAACCGGTTTTCATCACCGTAAAAACATTTGCTAAGCATTATACCGGTATTTGCTGAATTTCAATATTGGTTACGCATGATAAAAAGTTAATGCGTACTTTCAGGGGAAACAAAAAAACCATGAAAATAATTTCACCAAAGGTCCACGGCATATTAGATTATGCTACTGTAATATTTTTGCTGGCGGCTCCGTCGCTGTTCAATATGGACGGCCCCCTCCGCACCTTTACGTATGCGCTGGTAGGCATACACTTTCTTTTAACCATACTCACCAGTTTTCCGCCGGGCCTTATTAAAGTTATTCCGTTCCGGATACACGGGCTCATAGAAGTGGTGGTAGCAGTGGCCCTTGCAGTCGTTGCGTTCTGGTTTAAAAATAGCGACAGCCTTACCGGTTTTTATCTTTACCTCGTGCTGGCAGCTATTATAATGGTTGTTTTTGTGCTTACGGATTTTAAAGAAAAATCGCCGGCCTACGAAAGCAAAATCTAATGTTTTTTACAGGTGAAAATTTCGGCCCTTTGTGATTTCAATTCTTTTACTTAAGTCATGCCATTTCTTATTTTCATTCTGCAATGTTGTAAGTATAATTACCATGCTATAATAATTACACATGAATAGAAAAGATTTTATCAGGTATGGGTCTCTGGCTTCCGCATCATTAACGATGCAACACGCCGGGTTTTCAACCTTCTTACATGCAGCAAACGAAAAAGCGGTAAAGCCATTGGCCATTACCATGTGGGACTTTAGCTGGCTTGAGCGAAGATGGCCAGGTGCAGGTTACGAAGACTGGGACAAGGTATTGAACGAATTATTGGTTCGCGGTTATAATGCCGTGCGTATTGATGCTTATCCACACCTGGTTGCCAATGATGCCACAAAAGAATATACCCTGCTGCCGGTTTGGAATACCCAGGATTGGGGCAGCCCCGATGTAAACAAAGTGGTGGTGCAGCCAGCCTTAAACCAGTTCATTGCCAAATGTAAGAAGCGGAATATTATGGTTGGCTTATCCTGCTGGTACCGGCAGGATACGGATAAAATATTAATGAAGATTGACAGCCCTCAAAAGATGGCAGAGAACTGGATTACCACATTGCAAACTATAGAAAAAGACGGCTTGCTGGATGCTATTTTATGTGTAGACCTGTGCAACGAATGGCCCGGTGACCTGTGGTGTCCCTTTTTTAAAAATGATCCGCCGGAACATTCATGGGGCTATTGGTACACGGAAAAATCCATGCAGTTCATGAAGGAATCTATTGGACTTGTTCAAAAGGCTTACCCGCAATTACCCTTGTGCTATTCGTTTACAGGTGGTGACCCTGCATTATATGCAAAATATGACTTGTCTTTTTTTGGCCTGATAGAACACCACATCTGGATGGCGCAACTTAATGGTGAAGAATATTATAAAGAAGTGGGTTATAAATACCAACGTTTCTCACCGGAAGGATATACCAATTTAGCGGCAAACTATGAGAAAGTGTACCGGCAACGTCCGGAGCATTGGCGCAAGATCTTAACAGAAGGAGTACAACTTGTTGCCAAATCTGCCAGGGCTGCGAATCAACCTTTAATTACAACAGAATGCTGGGGGCTTGTTGATTTTAAAGACTGGCCATTATTAAAATGGGATATTGTAAAAGAGCTGTGCGAACTGGGCGTAACAACTGCGGCTGCTACCGGCCAGTGGATAGCAATGGCAACCAGTAACTTTTGCGGTCCGCAATTCCAGGGCATGTGGCAGGATGTGGCATGGCACCAACGGCTCACGGCCATCATAAAAAGAGCGCCGGTTAATGATAGTATACTGCAATCACCAATCATAAAGCGTTTATCTGTTCCCGCCAGGTATTGATTAGCCTATTTAATCCATACGCTTCACCCTCATTTTTAGATACCGGTAATTTTTCCATTGGCATCTTTTTCAAACTTAAGATCAAAGGAAGATCGGGCGAAAAGAAATGATACTCCGTAAAAAAGCAGATAGGATAATACTGCACATTATTTACAGCAAGCATCATAGTAATCAGCCGACAGGTTAATTCATCGCCGTGGTTGAAAATCATAAATCTTAATCCTTTTATATTGCAAATCACACAAATTCCTACAACTTCGCATGAATTGAAATTTTTGAATATTTCTTTTACCTATGGGCTTCTTCAACTTCTTTACGCAGGAAATCGCCATTGATCTTGGCACGGCAAATACGCTTATAATTTATAACGATGAGGTTGTTGTAAACGAACCATCCATTATCGCTTTAGATCGCAATAACCCCAAAATTGTATTGGGCGTTGGCAAAAAAGCGCTGATGATGCATGAGAAAACGCATGAAAGTATTCGTACCATCCGCCCGCTAAGGGATGGCGTAATCGCGGATTTTAATGCGGCAGAACTGATGATGAGAGAAATGATAAAAAAAATCAATCCTAAAAAATCTTTATTTGCCCCCGGTTGGCGTATGATGATTTGCATACCCAGCAGCATTACCGAAGTTGAGAAGCGGGCTGTGAGAGACAGTGCCGAGCAGGCCGGGGCCAAGGAAGTTTACCTTGTTCACGAACCCCTGGCTGCTGCCCTGGGAATGGGGATTGATGTGGAAGAACCTGTAGGCAATATGATTGTTGATATTGGCGGAGGTACTACCGGCATCACCGTCGTTGCATTGGCAGGCATTATTTGCGACCAATCAATTCGTATCGCAGGAGATGAATTCACCTCAGATATTGTTGACACTATCCGCAGGTATCATAGCCTTCTCATTGGAGAGCGTACGGCGGAGCAAATTAAAATTCAAATTGGTGCAGCACTAAAAGATATTGATGACCCGCCTGAAGATATGCGTGTGCATGGCAGAGACCTTGTGACAGGCATACCCAAAGAAATAATAGTAACCTACCAGGAAATAGCGGAAGCATTGGATAAATCAGTATTTAAAATAGAAGAGGGAATTTTAAAAGCGCTGGAAACAACACCACCTGAAATCGCTTCTGACATATACAACCGTGGAATATTTGTAACAGGGGGAGGTGCCTTATTACGGGGGATTGATAAAAGACTTAAAAATAAAATTAAATTACCTGTTCACCTGGCAGATGACCCACTTACAAGCGTAGTGAAAGGGACCGGGGTTGCATTGAAACATTACAACAGCTATCCGTTTATTATGCGATAATAATTTCCCCCACAATAGCGCAATGAAGCAAGGTGATATTCCAACATCTGGATGGAACTATTTCTTTTTATCTGATTTTCTTAAGTTTGATTTTATGTACAAAGCTCAGGAACCTTAGCTCCAGCCCCAAACTTTATTCTGCGCCAAAAGCGGGGTATAAATACAGAATGTCAGTAGTCGCAGACGTACGCACAGCAGTACTTTTTAATTTATGAGGTTACTATCGGTAGCCGGCGAGCGCCGGGACCAAAGCCGTTAGCTTGTTACTTTGTCATCTTACTACGAAATTTAATCAAGTCTTGCGTGTTATAAACAGTACGAAAACGTTTTGATCTAAGTCCTTCGTAAAGAGGTTTGTCACCTGTCCATAGAATTCCTTTTAAAAATTTTGTGAGCGCTACAAAATCTGTGTCGTCCAAATCAATTTCTTTCACTAATTGTTCTGCTTTTTCCCAATCAGTTTGTGGTATCAATTCTTCATTGATAAAAATAATCCTCGTCAGCATTTTGCCGTATGCGGTTTGTAATTCAAGATCAGTTAACTTAGAAATCTTTTTAAGCCTGTTCCAATGCTTGTGAATTTCAACACGCATATATTGGTTACTATAAAAATCAAAAACATTATCAGAGTTAAAAATTATGTCACCGATTGTGCCCTGAGAGTTAAGAAGGCAAGAGAAAATAATGTTTGTGTCAACAATTATTTTCTTCATTTAATGAAGCGTTTACGGTTCTTTTTCCACCAACCTTTCTTAGCGTCACTCGCAAGCTTGTCAACTTGTTCCTGGGTTGCCTTTGAATTAGTAGTTGCCTCTTTATACGTAAGGTAATCAACAAGTCGTTGTAGCCCTGTCGTGTCAACCGATGCAGGCAAACGAATTATTATTTCACTTGAAGTTCTCTCTATTAGCATAACGTATTTTATTTAGCAATAAAATTAAGTGAATTGTCGGACTTGCCCGAATTGAATACCGCTGACCAAACACCTAACTCGCAGGGTGCCCCAAGGGCATAAATAAAGAATGTTCGTAGCCGCAGGCGTACGGACACAGTGCTTTTTAATTTATAGTGTTACTACGGATAGCAAGGGAGAAGTAGTTTTATTTAGACAACTAACTGGCGGTTTACCAGAGGGGATAAATACAGAATGTCCGTAGTCGCAGACGTACGGACAGCAGTACTTTTTAATTTATGAGGTTATTACGCATAGCCGGGGGATTTTAGAATTTGCTGCATGGCGATGGTTTTACTGGAAGAAAGTGACTTTTAAAGTTACAATTGTTATTTCCTTTTAAAATATTTGGT
This sequence comes from Chitinophagales bacterium, assembly GCA_038199105.1. Lineage (GTDB taxonomy): Bacteria > Bacteroidota > Bacteroidia > Chitinophagales > Chitinophagaceae > Ginsengibacter. The sequence goes on from JBBPZF010000187.1 coordinate 5,926, forward strand.
GGCTTGTTTCGCCTCAGCGCACAAGTATGGCTCACGCTTATGCAGCGTGCATAAGAGGCCAACTCTCATCAGTTAAACAGCATATAAAAGAACTATTCTATCCTCTTACTTCTTGACGCACCCTGGACCAAGACGGGGTACATTCTACAGCAGCTATTTATTCCGGCTTTTTATTTTATTTTGATTTATTCTGTTTAGATTTATCTCTCTTTATTTTTATCATCTTTTATTAAAACTAATTTTGCAATGGAAAATTCATTAACACTTATCCGCGACCAGCAAAAAGAAAGCTGGAATAAATTCTCAAATGGCTGGAAAAACTGGGATGGTATTTTAATGGATTTTTTATCTCCGATGGGAAAAGAAATCATCAGGCTAATACATCCTTCAGGAGATGACAGGGTGCTGGATATTGCCTCAGGCACCGGTGAACCAGGCCTTACTATCGCCGGTATGCTCAGCAGTGGAAAAGTAATCAGCACAGATTTATCAGAAGATATGCTGGCAGTTGCGAGGGAAAAAGCTGCAGAGAAAAATATAAAGAATTTTGAGACAAAAATAGCAGATGTAACCGAACTGCCTTTCCATGATAATAGTTTTGATGCCATCAGTTGCCGCTTTGGTTTTATGTTTTTTCCGGATATGCTCCTGGCAGCAAAGGAAATGGCAAGGGTGCTTAAACCCGGTGGCCGTGCTGCAATTGCCGTATGGAATGTACCACAGAAAAACTTTTGGGTCACCGCCATTATGGGAAGTATTAATAAGAATATGCAGTTACAACCGCCACCAGCCGGCGCTCCGGGAATGTTTCGCTGTGCGGCAGAGGGGCTAATGCAACAGGTACTTAAAGATGCCGGGCTAAAAAATATTTCGGAAACAGTAATTGATAGCTCCCTTAAAATGGATAACAATGAAATGTTCTGGAAAATGCACACAGAAGTGGGTGCACCAATTGTAGCTGCTTTAAATAAGGCAGATGAAGAAATGAAGGCAAAAATAAAAGCAGATACATTTAGCCAGTTAGATGAGAAATTCAAGGGGCTGCCAGTCACTCCTGAAGCAAGTGCTTTGATCATTTACGGAGAAAAATAAATGCTGCAATTTTTTTGGATTAACATTCATTTATCATTCTTTCACCTTTCTAAATAAAGCAACATTAAAGTGATGCGATGCGCTGTCCACGAGTTTGCAACTAAGGACTTGAAAACATCAAGTGCTAAAAAAAATTTCACTCTTAAAAGCCCAGGCTAATTGCGGTATAATAATCTCTGGCATTGCGAATAAATTTCGTTCCATTCACAGTTACTGCTAAAATAAAGCAAATGTCCTTAGTTGCAAACTCAAGAACAGCGACCCTTTAATTATTTAATGTTTGTGCGAATAGCGAAAATATAAATTCTTGTTTTTTGAAAGTTACTAAGCCACCATTTTTTCTCACATTTTGATATAGGTTAATGTAAGGATAACCCCGGACCCTTAATGCACTCATTTCCCCGCCACTCCTTTCCTATTGTTCATGTCTCAGCTGAATCTCTCACAGAGGACTCAGTGTGTGACAAGAATGATTATTTATTCGGGCAGCTAACTCGCCGAGTCCCCTAAGGGGAAACTCGGCTGGGACAAAAGTCTCCTAAATGTCGGGGTTTAGGTGGAAGTAAATTTTAGCTTGAAGATATGCCAACCGAAAATCTGATCTGGACAATAGATTATAACATGCTAATCCCAATCTGTTTCAAATACTCAAACGTTCCGTCATAATATTCTTTCTTCCTCGTTCCATCTTCTTCATCACCTTCCGGCACAACAATCACCATTCCTTGCCGTGCCCTTGTTAATAAAACTCGATAAGCATTTTTCAAATATAACTTCCTTTCTTCTTTATTAATGTTCTGCCATTTACTGCCGGCAAAAGAAAAGCATTTCCAGCCTTCAGGAGAATATCTAAAATCGCCATCCCATGTCACACATGCCCAATCCAATTCTAAACCTTGCACTTGAAATTCTGTTGCTACATCTTCCAAATAATAAGAGGAACGAATATCTTCTTTACCATCCAAAAACCAATGAATAGGATCCATTGGAGATCTTACATCAATCGCGTAAGGCTTTAACCGAATGGCTTGTGATGAAACAACAATTCCGTACCGTTCCGTTCCCCTTGCTTTTCCTTTCAACCATTTTTTCGCTCTCGTTATATCACGTGTAATTGCAATGGGATATTTTTCATTGATCGCCTGGTAATTTTCTCTGGCTTCTCCAAGGCTCATGTCTAAAAGATTCTTTACAAACAGAGAAACTTTTTCTGCACGAAAGGAACGCATGGATACAGCGAGATGAAGGTCTTTATTGAAGAAAACGGTTTTATGTTTTTCTAATAATTGCAAAGCATGGCCTGCAGCATATTCACTATCGGTGAGCCTGTCGGAAACATAAACTTGCCATTCGGGAAACGCACGATTTACGGATTCTATCCATTCGCTAATTCCTGCTTCGCCTGTATTGATTTCTTGGCCGCCGCCGACAAGACAAACAATCACTGCCCAATCTTGATGCCGATCCATACAAGAAATAAGGAATTCCGGTTCAGAAATATTGAAGTCAGGAATATTTTTCTTCTGCTTCATAAAGTTTGAAGTTTGCGCAATATTCCACGCACGTTGTGCTTCATCAAAAATGGTAACATGTTCGAATGGCGGCGTTAGATCTTTCAAATATTCATCTCGAAAATGATGAACCATTTGAATCATGGATTTTACTTTGCTGTGTACTTCTCCTTTTTTTACTCTATTCCCTTTCTCCCTTTCTCTTTTTACTTTATCTCTAGTAAGCGCTTCCTGAAGTACATCTACTAAAGGTTTATTCCCAGAAAGCAAAACAGTGGAAGCCTTTTCATTATCCTTGTAATTCTTTGCGCCAATATTTAAACCAACCAATGTTTTTCCAGCTCCCGGAACTCCAGTTACAAAACAAATTGCTTTTTGACTTTGGACCTTCGCTTCTACAATTATTTTCAATATGGCATCGGTAGTGGTAGATAAATTAACAGCACCCGCATCGGTTCGGGCAATTTCATCAACCGAATGTCCGCCATATAAAGACATGGCTGCTTCAATAATAGTTGGTGTTGGAAAATAACGTCCGGTAGCCCATGTATCTTGATTGATATTTTCTCCATCAGCGAAAGCAAGAACATTTTTGATAACCTCATCTAAATTCGCTTCGCTTGCTTTTATAGGAAATAAGAGATTATCGTTGTGAGGCATTTCAGATATAAAAGAAAACGGTCTTGTTGATGCGGTACAAACTAGTACCGGAGCTATTAAACTCACATGACTTGTTTCATGAAAGTTTTTTAAATCGAGTGCATAATCCCAAACTTGGTCGGTAGCATTCTGGTAAAAATCTTTTTCTCCTACTTTAAACTCTACTACAAAAATTACATTTTTGATAATGAGAACGACATCAATTCTTCTTCCCATTCTGGGAATGGAATATTCAAAGAATATTTTGCCTTGATAATTTGTAAGAACTTCTTTTAAGATTTTTATCTCCTGATTCCACGCTCCTTTTTGAGTTGGCTCATCGGGGAAATCACTATTGCGAGCTATAGTTCCGAAAATCTCGTTAGTTGATGAAGTAAGAAAATCTTGAATGCTATTTGAATAGAAATATGAATTCATTTATTTGGGCTGCATAATTTTATTATAGTTCGCTATTATATCTAAATCGCTCTCTACTTTATTATAATCTAAATCCTGATTGGTATTGTAAACCTCGTAAACATAGGA
>JBBPZF010000188.1:0-4023 GCA_038199105.1 Chitinophagales bacterium
AATCAAAGATGTTACTATCTTTTAAAAAAAAAAGAAAAAGGCCACTTACCAGGAGAAACAATATTACAGTAATGTAGCCGGTGAGGCTGCTAAAAAATTGGTGAATTTCTTTTTTTAAAATTGAGATCATAATCCTTTGGGGAAAAATACATTCGGTTTTGAAAAATAATTAAAACTTTTGACTTGTAACCAAGCAGCGTTTCAATTTCTACCCTTGTCTATATTGAGCTGCCCATAAAAACTTATTATTCTCTTTCTTTTAAAATTAAAGTTTCTCTTAGATAAAAGGATGATGCTAAGCATTCTTGAAACGTAAAAGTTATCGCCGGAGATTCTACTATGAAAGTTTACCTAAACAGACTGCTGAAGGCCCTGTACCAACAGGGCTTTTTTAGTAGTACTAATATCGGTTTTTGGTGCACTTTCTAATTTTATGGAATTGCCCTTAAAAAAAGAACAGGCCTCATTAAGAGAAGCCTGTTATATATAAAAATTAAAAACCAATTAAGAAATTATACTGCAAAACTTTCTCCGCAACCGCAACTCCTGCTTGCATTTGGATTGCTAAAATAAAACCCTTTGCCATTTAATCCATCACTAAAATCGAGTGTTGTATTTACGAGGTATAAAAAACTTTTCAGATCTGTAACAACTTTTACTCCATTGTCATCAAATTCCTGATCCATCGGCTTTTTTTCATTATCAAAATCCATCTTGTAGCTAAGTCCTGAGCAACCACCTCCCACAACACTTACGCGTAAGAAGTAATTATCGCCGGAAAGATTTGCATCTTCCTGCAGCTTTGTGACTTTTTGTTTCGCTTTATCACTTACGTAAATCATAATAGAGATTTTTCAAGAAATCAATGCACTAAGCTTTCTTCAAACTTAATTTTCTCCTGGCCGTTTTTAGAACGGTAATCATTAATTGCAGATTTAATTGCATCTTCTGCCAATACGGAGCAATGTATTTTTACGGGTGGAAGGTTGAGTTCCTGCACTATATCCATATTGTCAATTTTTAAAGCATCATCTACACTTTTACCTTTCAGCCATTCGGTAGCTAAAGATGAAGATGCAATTGCCGAGCCGCAGCCAAATGTTTTGAACTTTGCATCCTTTATCATCCCTGTTTCATCGTCTACTTCTATTTGCAAACGCATTACATCGCCGCATTCCGGAGCACCTACAAGGCCTGTTCCTACATTTTTTTTGCTTTTATCTAAAGTTCCTACGTTTTTAGGATTTTGGTAATGATCTATTACTTTATCTGAGTATGCCATGATTTTAATTTTTAGGTATTTGAATTTATTCTATACAATTTACGATTTATTTTTTACAGAGCGAATTAAGCACGCTTAGTGTGCCGCCCATTCTATCTTCTCAAGGTCAATCCCTTCTTTCCACATTTCCCAAAGAGGGCTCATTTCTCTTAATTTTAAAACAGTGTTACTCACTTGCTCAATGGTGTAATCGATTTGCTCTTCGGTGGTGAAACGTCCTAATCCAAATCGCAGCGAAGAGTGTGCCAGATCATCTCCAAGCCCCAATGCTTTCAATACATAAGATGGCTCCAGTGAAGCGGAAGTACAGGCAGAGCCTGAGCTTACTGCAATGTTTTTATTGAAGCCCATCATAAGGCCTTCTCCTTCTACGTACTTGAAGCTGATGTTGCTAACGTGCGGCAAGCGATGTTCTGTGCTTCCGTTTACATAAGCTTCTTCAAGCTTAAGCAACGAAGTTTCAAGTTTATCACGCAACGTGCTTATTTTTTCAGTATCTTTTTGCATATCTACCTGGCAAAGTTCGCAGGCCTTACCAAAACCAACTATCCCCGGCACGTTGAGCGTACCGCTGCGCATAGACCTTTCGTGGCCACCACCATCAATTTGGGCGGTTACTTTTACTCTTGGGTTTTTGCGGCGAACATATAAAGCGCCGACCCCTTTGGGCCCATACATTTTATGTGCTGAAAAAGCCATCAGGTCTATTCCATCTTTATTTACATCAACGGGAATTTTACCAACGGCCTGCGTACCGTCAGTGAAAAATAAAGCGCCATATTTTTTTGCAATCGCACTTATTTCTTTCACAGGCTGTATCACACCAATTTCATTGTTAGCATACATGATTGCTACTAGTATGGTCGTGGGTCTCATGGCCGCTTCTAATTCTTTCAAATCAATTAATCCATTTTCCTGCACTTCGAGATAGGTAACTTCTCCACCCATTTTTTCAATATGCTTGCAGGTATCCAATACCGCTTTATGTTCTGTTGTAGCTGTAATTATGTGATTTCCTTTGGAAGCATACATTTCATAAATACCCTTTAAACCAAGATTATCTCCTTCGGTAGCGCCGGATGTAAAAATAATTTCTTTAGGATCGGCGCCTATCAAACGTGCAACCTGCTCACGTGCGTAATCAACTGCCTCTTCCGCAGCCCAACCAAAAGGATGGTTGCGGCTTGCTGCATTTCCGAAATTCTCTGTAAAATATGGAATCATTGCCTCAAGCACTCTCGGATCCATCGGTGTAGTGGCATTATTATCTAAATAAACCGGTAATTTCAACATAAAATTTTATTATCTAATTGCAGCAAATTTACGCCAAATGCTTTTAAAACTAAGTTATACTTTACCTACCCCCTTTAATATTACCAAAGTCGAAAACGGTACTTTCCATGTTTTAATGGCATAGAATAACAGGCGTAGCTGTAATTTTGTTTCAAATGAACATCATGAATAAAATTGAGCATATTGGTATTGCAGTAAAAAAATTATCAGCTTCTATTCCTTTGTTTGAAAAGCTGCTGAATACTCCCTGCTACAAAACTGAAGTGGTAGAAAGCGAACAGGTAAATACGGCCTTCTTTGAGAAGGGTGAAACAAAAATTGAATTGATAGAAGCTTATGCACCTGGCAGTGTGATCAATACTTTTATAGAAAAAAAAGGAGAGGGACTGCATCACATCGCCTTTGAAGTGGATGATCTTGAGGCGGAGGTAAAACGGCTGTTATCTGAAGGGTTCAATTTAATTAATGAAAAACCGAAAGAAGGAGCAGATAATAAATTGGTCTGTTTTCTGCATCCAAAATCCACAAATGGCGTATTGATTGAATTGGTGATGGGAAAAAAATAGCTATAATTTACCGGGGAATAGCTTTATAAACGTTGTATTCAAACCCTGAATTTCCTTAGTAATCATATTCCCTTCTCGGGGCATTCCATCTTATTCCTATTCCAAACATGCTTCTGTCTGTCAATCCTGTATATTTCCTGTACAGGTAAGAGCCTTCAATAAAAAGATTTTCTCTTAATTCGTATGATAATACAAGGGATGCATTAAAAGCTTTTACTTTATTTCCGCTACCTACAAAATAGCCATTTTCCTTTGTGCGTGTTGTATAATCTTCGAAGGGATTACTACCAAAATTTTCACCTAACGAATCAAGACCCTGGTAATAATAAATTCCCCTTGCGTTAATGTACCATTTGGCTGCAGGTTGGTATTTTAAAATTCCTATATACTCCTGGAAGTTTGCACCCAGCGGATGCGCAAGGGGCTGATTGTAGTGCGTGTAATTGGCAACAATATCATTGTGGGAATAGGTAAAAGGCCTTACCCTGTTGGTTTCAAACTGCAGGTCGAGATTTTTTAAGTTAAATGCGTCAACATATTTTCCGCCAAGTTGGTAGGCATATTTATTAGCCCAATAGCCATCGTTTTTTGTCACTTCCTTCAAAATAAATTCATCAAGCAATAACTGTCCGTAAAACTGGAAATGATGCGCAACATTTGTTTTAAAATCAATACCGGCAACAGCATTGTCCGGGCTTCCGAGAGTGCCTTCAATATGCCTGAGAAAAATTATAGGATTCAGGTACTCAAAATCAAACCTGTTTTTTCTTCCAAAAATTACTCCTTCAAATAAACCTACATTCAGCCATTTTGTAACGTTCATGCTTAAGTGATGCATAGCTGCATATTTCCTGTCAAGCAATTCATCATTCGCTTTCAAAA
>JBBPZF010000189.1:0-2840 GCA_038199105.1 Chitinophagales bacterium
AATTCCTTTATGTGATTTTTAAGTTCTTCTTCCGCAAATCGGCGGAAGGTTTCAATTTGTTCGGCTGGATTGTTCCTGGTTAAATTTTTTTATGCTGCAGAGAGTAAACTGAATTTTTGAGTAAAAACAGGAGCCGGAAAACCGGCTCCTGCCAAAACCTAAAACCAACTGTTACTTTTTTTTGTGGTATCCGCTGCAAGTATGGACTTTCTTTCTTCGTACTGTTCTTGCGACAGTGTACCATCTGCAAACTTCCTGAGAAGAATTTCTTTAGCTGATTCGCTTCTACGTTTACCTGAAGGCATAAACATAATAATTGCGATGGCAAAAATTATAAAAGCCCAGCAAAGCATAGGCAATCCGAATAATTGATAATTGTAGATCATGATTTTCTATTTTGTGATTAGTTAATCTTTTTTTTTAATTATTGATTCATTTAATTTTAGATGTTTTTAGCAACAACATCCTGAACCTGTTTTTTTAGTTTCTAATTGAGGTTTGTTTTCTCTTTCATGTATCTCATAATGTCCTGCTTTGTTTAAAGCACTTTGAAAAATACTTGTTGGAATATCGCTTTCTGTTGCAATCGTTGCCTGTGGAAATTGCAGTTGTACCTCTGCAGATTCTACTCCTTCAACTTTTAGTACGGCTGCTTTTACCTGGGCTACGCAACTACCGCAGCTCATGCCATCTATAAAATATTTCTTTGTCATTTTTTTTGTTTTTAGTGAATTATAAATTTACCACGTAAGTGCCCGTTATTGTTACACAATTATGGATAAACTTTATAAGATCTTAAGGTCAGTTATGCTTTAACTTTCCCTTATATTTCGTTCTATGTCTTCCAAACTTTCAAGTCCTGTTTTTATCTTGAAAACCTTTAGAACCTCCGACACATAAATCATTCCATCACCTTATCTCCTGTGCTGCCATATTTATGAAAGACTTCGATAATGCTCTCAACATCCTCTTTTTTGCATACTATTTCAAGCTTTGTCATTTTATTATAGATAGCTGGCAAATTAAAAATTGGCACATCGGTTGTCGTAAATTTTCCTGTTCCTTCCGCGTGTGATATGGAAACACTCATAAAGCCAGCATTCCGCAAAGCCACAACTACTTCATCTGCCATATTTGGCCGGATAAACGCTTTAATTTCTCTCCTGATTTTTTCTCCTTATAAATTTTTATAGTAGCCTTCATTTTTTAAATTCTTTGTTACATCTTCATCCCTGCCATGGGATCCGCACCATGTTTAAAAATATATTCACTGTTCAGCAGGTAAGCGCCGCTCGTAACAACAACGTCACCTGTGGTAAGTCCCGATGTTATTTCAACCGCATTATTTTCTGCAATGCCTGTCTTCACCATTCTTATTTCATACACGCCCGGGTTTGTCTGTATCCAAACTGTGGCTCCCTTACTATCTCTAAGTACAGCATCTGCAGGCAGCGTAAGAGCATTACGTTGTTTGTTGCTGATAGTGATATAGACCGGCATGCCTGGATGTAACTGGTTGTTTTTATTAGGGACACTAACACGAACAAGGTTTATTCTTGTATCTGGATTTATTTCGGGGTTTACAAAATCAATAGTTCCGTTAATGGTCTGATTCAAATCTGGGATTTGCACCGTTACATTTCCATTTTTACTGATGGAAGACATTTGTGTAGTATATACTTGCGCTTCTGCCCAAAGTGTAGAAAGGTTGGCAAGCTGTATAACAGGACCACCTTCCATTACATACTCACCTTCGTTTACATTGATGGATGTAATGTAGCCCGCTTCTGTACTATAAAATGAAGTATGTGTTGATACCTGTTTGCTTTGTGCAAGCTCCTTAATTTGTGCATTCGTCATTCCCCACAAGAGTAATTTAGTTTTGGCGCTTTCAACCAATGCCTCGTAATTGATTAATGAATTACCAATTGAACTTTCCTGTTGCAAACCATTTACGTATTCCTGTTTCGCATTATTAAGTTGCTCACTGTATAAATCATATAGTTTCGTTCCACTGGAAACATAATCTCCGATGTTTTTGAAATACAATTTGTCAACTCTTCCTTCCACTCTTGCGCTTATTGAAGAGAGTTTATCCTGGTTAAAGTTTAATGTGCCTGTTAATACCAATTTATCACCAATACTTCCTTTTCCTATAGTGTCTGCCTGAATATTACCCAACCTTATTTGTTCTGCACTTAGCTGAACTTGCATTGTTTTACCCGTACCCATGCTTTTTTTTGAAACAGCTATCAATTTCATACCGCAGATGGGGCAGTTTCCCGGATGGTCTTCATGCACCTGCGGATGCATACTGCATGTATAGTACACATCTTTTTTTACCGTCACAACTGTTTCTTTTTTTTGCTCTTTACAGGATGACAGGAGGAATGTTGCAAGCAAAGCTCCACAAAGTATCAGCAGTATAAAAGTCCGTCTCGGACAGAACGGAAGTTGAATAGAATAAATACTTCGGGTTTGAAAATGTCTATTAAAATTATTTTTCTCCATGGTAATTATTTTGAAGCTGTGTTAATAAAACTTTCACTGTCCACTAAATACTGTGCATTTGCTACAACAGTATCAGTAGCATTCAAGCCTGAAAGGATTTGCACTTTGTTATCTGTGCGAATGCCTGTTGATATTTTATGTGCCAGAAAACCTCCATCTGATTTAATGAAGGCCACATCGTTCATGCCCAGCGTGAGTACTGCTGTCTGTGGCAGCCATAAACCTTCTTTACTTTTTGTATAAATATTTGAAATAACCTGGCTGCCGATGGTTAGCATGTCCATATTATGAAAATACACCCTTGCGGTAAGTGTCTTGCTGTTTCCCCT
>JBBPZF010000190.1:0-2061 GCA_038199105.1 Chitinophagales bacterium
GCATCGGTCTGAAACCGTTTTGTGAATTCTAATAAACTCATTCCTGTAAACATGACTAATATTTTTAGTTAAATATACTAAAAATATTAGTTTAAAACAAGTATTTTTCACTTCATCACGACCTATCCGCTTTATTCTAAATATTTTTATCAATGCGGACAAACTTATTTATTACATTAAAAGATTAATTGAAAAAGAACTTGTTCGTGAGGACGCCAACACCAGCAGTGGGAAAATAAATTAATTACGAGAAGATAAAAGAGAAAATTAGAAAGTTACATCTTTAAGGGCTTTGAACTTGAGTAAGTTGGAAACCGAACACCCACGAGGGCTGAATATAGAGATCAAAAGATTGTAGCATACAGCTATTGCGTTTCTGCACAAATATTGTATAATAAGGCAGAAAAAAAATCGGTGAATTAATTCTGAAATTTAATTTCATAACAGCGAGGCCGCATTAGTAAGCGATAGCTTACGGAAAGGCATACACGCAATTAAAAAAGCAATCCCGCTAAATATCAATGCCTCAAATACACTTATTACTTCGTTACCTTTATTATGCAAAAAAATAGTAAACCATACTTATAATATGCACACCAATAAGTTGGCATAGAATTTAATAATACTTTTTAAAAAAACTATTTATGGAAACAACAAAAGAAACAATAGAAATTCTCCAGGATCTTATACAGATCAATAACGACCGCATAACAGGTTACGAACGTGCAATAAAAGAGTTAAAGGACGAAGATGATGACCTTAAAACTTTATTTGCAGGCATGATTGATGAAAGCCGCCAGGCAAAGCTTGCCCTGGCCGAAGAAGTACAGGTGATGGGAGCCGATGTTGACAAAGGCACCACTGCCAGCGGTAAAATTTACCGCGCGTGGATGGATGTAAAAGCTGTATTCACCGGCCAAAATAGGAAGAGTGTTTTAGAAAATTGCCACACCGGCGAGCATGCGGCACTAAAGGCTTATACAACTGCATTGGAGCATGATCATTTACCTGCGTATTTAAGAGAAATGATAGAAAAGCAAAAAAGCATCTTTGAAGCTTCGCACGATGAAGTGAAATCCCTTCGTGACGATGAAGTGGAGAGTAAATAGTAATAATCTCAATGTATCATTAATTCTAGCATTTGGAATTTTTATTTATACAGGTATAGAGCCGCGTGGCTCCACCTCAGGCGAAAGATACTCTACCAGTGGTTGCCCTTCAAAGAATAAATAAGTTGAAGCGAGGTAAATAACGTTAAGTTCCCTCTCCCCTGGGGAGAGGGGTTGGGGTGAGGGGGTGAATACTATTTCAAAACCTAAGAAGCCCACACACTCCATAGATTACCGCCGCGTCCAGCCATGCTCATGGCCCGGAGTTGACACGGCTGAGGAAAGATTTTTTGTAAAATGTAAAAGATAAAAAATACCAGTTGCACCATCGGCAGCACGCGGTTTTTAATTATTCTTCACGCGGAGCTTAGTGATGGAGACTCGCCCTGGCCTATACTATTCACTGTTGTCACTTTGATTTTCAAAGCAGGTATTATTACATAAAAAAAAACTGCCATTTACATGGCAGCCGTTTTATCAAAAAAAGAGATAGAAAAGTTATTGTACTATACGTGTAACAGTATAGCTGTAGGTAGCCTGGTCGTTGGGGCCAAGTGCTCCAACTCTCCCGGTATACTTCTGACCTGGTATTAGCCCGGTTAATATGGAGCTTCTTGAGCTGGAAAAAACGCTCACCCATGCACCATCGCCTGTTGGCAGGTTGGCCTTGTATTGGTGCACATAATTCTTTACACCCTTTACTGCATCAGCAGAAGATACAAGCTCACCGCTGTTTTCACCATCAATAAGTGAAGGCGCAAGTGGCTTGGCAATAGCAGGTGATTTTGATCTTGTTTTAGCCATATCAAAGCCTGTTGTAGAAAGCTCATTTATGCGTCCCTGCGAGGTGTACATAATATACGTCGCAAGAGACTTCAACACAGCAGTAAGTATGGCCCTGTTCTGGTTTTTAACAATTATAGAAGTGCGTTCTCTTGTTTGCGCCGTAGCA
>JBBPZF010000191.1:0-8116 GCA_038199105.1 Chitinophagales bacterium
AATGGGCTACCACTATCTTTCTATATTTTTATTATTTCTTTATTGAAGAAATCATTTACAACTCCACCACTTTCCCTGCTTCGCTGCTTTTATAAGCAGCTTCAATAATTTTAATAACATTTAGCGCATCTTCTGCTGTTATAGGCAGAGGTTTATCATTACGTATCGCTTCATAAATGCCATTATAATAATCATTATAATTTCCGCGCTCAGTATTTATATATTCTCTTATAACTTTTCCATTTATTTCAGTATGCAGCAATCCTCTTTCTGATTCAGGTTCTGTTCCCCAACCGGCTTCATCCGGTTTATGGCCCGCTGCCAGCATATCTTCCTGCACATTTGTTTTTGATTTTATGAATGAGCCTTTCAATCCATTAAAAATATAACCCGGTAAAATTTCACGTACAGAATAACTTGATCTTAAGTGCACCCGGAATGTTTTATAGTAAAATAAAATATTGAAATAATCATCCACTTTTGAAACGGGGCGCATAGCCTGTATATCTGCAAAAAGCTTATCCGGCATGCCAAACAATTGCAACGCCTGGTCAATGATATGTGAGCCGAGGTCGTACAGCGAACCTGTACCCGGGCCGGGGGTTTCTTTGTGCGCCTTTGGACCTATATCTTCTTTGTACCTGTCGAAATGCATTTCTACATCAACAAGCTCTCCCAGTAATTTTTCATCCAACACTTTTTTAATTGTCCTGTAATCGCTGTCGTAGCGACGGTTTTGATAGACTGATAATTTTACATTTTTTTCTTTGGCAATTTTTATCAATTCATTTCCTTCATCCACTGTAACAGTAAATGGCTTTTCTACTACGACATGCTTGCCGGCAAGTAACGCTTTTTTAGTGTATTCATAATGCGTATAATTTGGTGTATTTACAATCACCAATTCCACAGCATCGTCTGCCAGCATGTCTTCCAGTTTCCTGTAAGTTTTTATTCCCGGATATTTTTCTTCTGCAAGGTTTCTACTGCGCTCCCAAACTGCATATAAATTAAAAGCCGGATTCATGTGAATAAATGGCGCATGAAAAACCCAACCACTCATTCCAAAAGAACATAGTGCTGTATTGATCTGTTTCATTTTTTACAAATTTTACTTAGCGAATGCCGTTAAGTTATTATTTTATTTTTTATTGAACGGTTCTATCCTGAACCAAACAAAATCTGCATAGCCTGAATCATTGGTTGTGATTCTCTTGTACAAAATATTCCGGCCTTCGCTCCAATCCACCTTCCCGGCAGCATCAAATTCATTTCCTGCATCTATAAAATTATTTCCATCAAGGCTGTAGCTAAAAACATTTACCGCCCTGCTTCACTTTTACTCAGATAAAATCTCACCAGTATTCATTTTTCTAGTCATAGATTACATTTCTTCATTTCCTTTATCCGCATCTTTACAAACAGAATAGATTAAATACATTCCATCTTTCTTATGTTTCAAAAACAATAGATGAATAACTCATTCCCATAATTGTTAATCCTGCTTTTTAATTTTCTAATTTTTCGTTGGGGATGAAAATTCATTTTGGTGGTGATCATAAATTCATCAGCAGGAAATTTTTGCAAAAGCACGTTAGGTGCAGCTCATAAATTATTAGCGCTATCCGGCAAGCTCTGCGACGGTGTAAACTAATATGAATTTGCGAGGATGACCATCTTAATTCATGCTTCTCTAATACATATTTTTCGAGCTGCAGGTGCTGCTTTATTTTATTCTTTCCGCTTCTCCTGTTGCTTACCGAACCCACCACGAGCCGTTCTCCTTACAGGACTTTATACTTATTTTTACCTTGTTTATTTACTTCCCTGCAATGGAACTTTTATTTCGGCCAAGCGCAACAGCATCTTTGCATCTATATTCCAGGTGGCGTGCGGCCAAAAAGTTAGCTTCTTATCAACCAGTCCCAACTCGCCAAGAGAGCCTGGTGTTTTCAGCAATTGCTTTACAGATGCTTCATTAGCTCTGAAAAAAGGAAGTAAATAAACTACCGATTTCAGACGAAGACGCGTTACTGATATGAAAACCATAACTCAAGGTTAAGTTGAAAACATTTGTACAGTTCACTTTGGACTTATGCTGTTGCCGTTTCCATCCGCACCCCTCACCTCGTACACACTATCCACTACATATCTTTCCATTCCGCGCCACGGCAATGTGCCAAAATATTGAACATAGTGCACCTCTACTTCCCTGCCAGCATTGTTCAATAAAGTTTGGCCGACACTTTCTTTTGTTACACTGAAATTGAATTCGTTGCTCTGCACATTCGCCTTAAAGCCACTTTGAATTATTTTGCCTTCATACGTTTTAAACATGTACCCCTTTCTCATGAAAGTATTGAGCGTACCCGCTTTGGTACCACTGCCAAACTCCCAATAAAAGTGATAGTAGAAAAAGATACCGAAGGCAATCACAAGTATGACGACAACATAACTGATAATTTTTTTGGCTTTCATGGCTGTTATTTGAAAGTAAATTAAACAAAAGGTTTGGTGAAAGATTCATGAAGCAATACCCGAAATTAGATAAGTAATCCTAATATTTATCCCTGATTTTTATTTTTCTATCACCAATAACGGCTCAACATACACATTCTCAATAGCATTTGGATTGTGCTTATGCTTAAAAAAAATTATAAATAAAATTGCCACCACTAACGAATATAAAGCGAATGTTATCCATATGCCATGCCAGTCCTTACTATCATTAGCATTGGTAAAAAACTCCTGGATAACAATGCCGCTTATTGAGCTTCCCAATATTGCGCCAATGCCATTCGTCATCATCATAAACAAGCCTTGTGCGCTTGCCCTGATGGTGGGATCACTTTGCGTTTCAACAAACAACGACCCTGAAATATTGAAAAAATCAAATGCCATTCCGTATACAATACAGGAAAGTATGATCATCCATAAACCATCGCCTGGGTTGCCATAGGCAAATAAACCAAACCGGAAAACCCATGCCATCATGCTGATAAACATTACCTGCTTTATACCAAATCTTCTTAAGAAAAAAGGGATAGCGAGTATAAAGAGTGTTTCAGAAATTTGTGAAATAGACATAATGATTGCAGGATATTTTACAGCAACCAGGTTTTTGTATTTATCAACGTTTGCAAAGTCGTGAAGAAAAGTATCGCCATAAGCATTTGTCAACTGTAGAGCGGCACCCAGCAACATGGCAAATATGAAGAATACCGCCATCTTTCTATCCTTAAAAAGGGTAAAAGAGTTTAGGCCCAGCGCATCCACCAGGGATTTACTTTTTGCAACAATAAGCTTCGGCGGGCATTTTGGTAATGTAAATGAATACAACCCCAATACTAAAGCCGCGCCGGATGCCACATAAAACTGCCCGGCTGAAGTTTCAATATGAAGCAGGCTCACCACCCAAAGTGCCACAATGAAGCCAACTGTTCCCCACACCCTTATAGGCGGATAATCTTTTATAACATCTTTTCCTGTCTTTTTTAAGGCTGAATAAGCTACTGCAATTGCCAATGAAATTGTAGGCATATAAAACATCATATTAAGCAGTAAAACCCAAAACATTGTAGTGGGATCTTTTACCATCGGCAAAGAAAAAAGTACTACAGCGCCAGCAAGGTGGCACATTCCTAAAAGTTTTTCAGCATTTATCCATTTATCGGCAATAATACCCATAAGCGCAGGCATGAATAGCGCGGCTATACCCATGGTTGAAAACAATGCGCCAAAGGCAGAGCCCGTCCACATACTTAAATGCGTATTTGGATCAATAAGCGGGTATAGCTTCGGCAGTGTTTGAAACCAATAAGCACCAATGGTAATCAACCACGATCCCCATATAAAAAACTCGAGGAAATTCATAATGATAAGACGAAGCCTGATATTCATTGAATCCTTTTTTAATGGAAAATTTAAATCACAATTTTTTACATTGAAAGATTAGTTGATTTTTTTTGAAAGATAACAGATTTCTCTAATTCACGCATAGGTAAATTTTAATGACATTTACAATTGCAGAACCATTTGTATCATTTGCCGTCGGGAAAATAAAACGCCACATATTTGGCCATTTTTTATCTTTCCCAGGCCACAACAATATGAATACACGCCCGTTTTAGTAAGCAAATAAATCATATTTTAGCAGATTCAATAATTTCGTTCATCTCACTGAAAACTACGTTGCAAATCTAAAATCATCTTCCTTGAAAAAATTTTCCTCACTGCCCTTTCAAGGCATCATTCTTTTTATCTTTTCTTTTTTCACTTCTCAACTTTACGCTCAAAAAGCAACTGTTGAAAAGTTCAATTTTACTGAACTGGCCAACCTTACGAAATTCCAGCCTGACCTGCGCAACCGTGAAGAGGAAATAGACGGGGGATGGCGTGCTTTGCATGATATGCCGATACCAACCCAGGCCAAAATCGTAAGGCAAAATGTTGTTATAACACCTTTTACTCCAAACTCTATAGAGTCTGTATCTCCACCGCCATTGCAGGATTTTCTTGGGTATATTGATCCGATGCAAACTATTCCGCCGGATACGCATGGCGCTGTAGGCATAAACAATGTGGTTACTGCAACCAATGATTACATAATCGTACATGCAAAAAATGGCGGGGCGGTATTAAGCCAGATGACCTTCGCAACTTTTTTTAATAATGAGGGAATATCCGATCCATACATGCAATATGATCCATACCTTGACAAGTATTGGATTAGCGGTATCTCCACTGAAAATACCAACAAAGTTTTTATCGCCGTTTCTAAAACCGGCGACCCTGCCGGAGATTGGTACAGGCAGAGTTTTACCCCCACTTCTGTGGATGGTGCGCTTCTTCTTGATCATCCTTATCTTGGGTTTGATAACAGGCTGTTGGTTGTTTCCGGAAGAAAATTTCCAGGCGCTTCATCTTTCACTGGTACTGTTTTATTTTGCTTTAATAAAGCCAGTATTGCCGCCGGTAATGCTATTGATTTTGGAACAAATGCGCAAACCATTGAGAAGACGCCCACTGATGGCGATGCGCCGTGCCCTGTAACTGTGTATGGCCTTTCAAATGTGCCTGCATCTACCTTTTATATTTTACAAAACTGGAATGGCGGCGCTTCCGCTATCCGCCTGACAACTGTTACGGGTGATATTCCGAACCTTACGTGGAATACGGCTTCGGCAGTTTTCCCCGTAGGCGGCACACCATGGGCAGATGGCAATCTTGGAAACCTTGCCCGCCAGATAAGTGAAACAAGAAAAATAGCCGTGAATGATGCAAGGATAAGTTCCGCCGTGATGGTGAATGGACAAATTTGGTGTGCACATCATATTGGCCTGCCTGCAGATAATTACACGCATACGGCAGTACAATGGTGGGAGCTATCCACAAGTGGTAATATTTTACAAAGAGGCCGTATTGATGATGCCGGAGGGCTCACCTCAAGATATTACCCGTCTATAGCCGTTAATGCCGCTGAGGATGTGCTTATAGGTTACACAGTTTCCTCACCAGCTACACTAATAAATGCCGCTTATAGTACACGCACTACATCCACCCCCGTCAACACAACCAACGATGAATACGTATATCACGGAGGCATAAGCACCTATTGGAAAGATTTTGGAAGCGGGCGTGCCCGGTGGGGAGATTATAGCCATTCAGTACTTGACCCTTTAACTGGCAACCTTTGGACGATACAACAATATGCAGAGCAAAGGGCAGGTGTTTCAGATAACCAATCAAGGTATGGGGTATGGTGGGCAGAAGTGTCTTTTATAAAATTTGATGATGACATCGCCTTGTCTGCTATTATTGATCCGAATAACGCGTTCCCCTATTGCAATCTACCGGTGACGCCGCGCGTTACCATAAATAATGTGGGTATAGATACTCTAAAATCGATAAGTGTTGGCCTGGTATTAGATGGCGTTAATATTGGCAGCAAGACTTACAATAACCTGTCGCTGGCGCACTTTGATTATCAGAACTTGGTTATAGATTTACCATTAAGCCCTGTGGCCGGCACGCACATGCTGAAGGTATATACCTTCAAACCTAACGGGGTTACAGACCAAAGAACATCTAATGATACCACAACAATTTCTTTTACGGTTCTTCAAACACTGCCACTGCCCAATACAGAGGGCTTTGAATCAACCACCTTCCCTCCTTCCGGTGGCTGGAGCCTGGTAAATCCTGATGCCAATATTACCTGGGCACGTACCACTCAGGCAAGTAAAAGCGGTGCAGCATCAATTACATTAAATGCATTCAGCTATACTACCGTGGGCCAGGAAGATTTATTAACCTCACCAAAGATTGATCTTACAGGTGTTGACTCAGTTAAGATAAATTTTGATGTAGCTTATTCACAGTTTTCAGCGTCTATGAGGGACTCCTTACAGATTGTGTACTCAACAGATTGCGGTATTACCTGGAGGCCAACGGGCTACAGAAAAGGCGGCGCAAGCCTTTCTACTACCGGGCAGTTCATTACTACTTCATTTGTGCCGACGGCAGGCCAATGGCGCAATGAAAGTGTAAACATATCTACCTGCGGCCTTACAGCATCTTCCCTTGTATTGGGGATCAGAGCTGTTAACTTCCATGGCAACAATATTTACGTCGATAATTTTGCCGTATCAAAGGTGGACGTAAAACAATTCAATGCTTCAGTAGTTTCAATCAATAAGCCTCTCACTACGCTATGCGGAAACGACCTCACACCAGAAGTTATTATCACCAATAACGGGATGGATACATTAAAGACTTTAAAAATAAATTACCAAATAGATAACGGCCCTATCGGCACTTTCATTTTTGCCAGCAGTGTTGCAAGGTGCTCTACGCAAGTGGTTACGCTTACACCTGTCTCTTCCATACCCGGTGGGCATATACTTACCATCTTCAGTACAGAACCCAATGGAGCTGCGGATCAGTATGCTTTTAATGATACTGCAAGGAAGTCATTTATTATTTCTCCTGTATTAGATGCGCCTGTAGCGGTAGGTTTTGAAACACCAGCTTTTCCTCCAACAAACTGGAATGTTATTAACCCGGATAAATCATTGACATGGGAAAGAACTACGACCGCTGCAAAAACGGGTATTGGTTCAATGGCAATCCGGAATTTCGATTACCCCGTAGAGAATACCATTGATAAGTTTGTATCTCCGGTTGTGAAGTTTGATCCTAAAGTAGATTCTTTCTTTGTTTCATTTGATTATGCTTATGCGCAAGGCATGAAGTTTCCCGGCAGTTCTGGCTTGCCTATGGATACGCTTGAAGTGCAAATAACACAGGACTGTGGCCAAACCTTTACCACCATTTGGAAAAAATGGGGAGCAGATTTGGAAACCATTGATCCGGCAGCTTCCAACGGTGCAAGCTTTACGCCCACCAGCAGCGCACAATGGAGAAATGTAAATGTTTACCTGAGCCCGGTAATCGGCACGACAGACTTCCAGGTATATTTCGTTGCCAAAAGCAATAAGCAAAACAACCTCTACCTGGACAATATAAATATTTATACAAAAACATTACCGCAGCTTCTTAAAGACCAGGGATATCTTATTTACCCAAATCCTTTTAAAAACACCTTCCTTATTCGCAATTACAGGGTACCAACCACATTGCAAAAAGTAAGTATCTACAATTCAGTAGGGCAGTTGGTATGGGCAAATAATTTAAACGGCCTGGGCTATACCGAAATGACGGTAGACTTCAGCAACCTTGCCAATGGTGTGTATATTGTAAAACTTAGTTATACTGAAAAGACGGTTGTGGAAAGAATAGTAAAGCAATAAGAATCCCTGATCCACCCCTGACCCCTAAAGGGGGACCAGAAACCGCTAGCCAATTAAGGAACCAATACAAAATGGAAAATCTTTCACGGTCCCTCTCCCCTGGAGAGGGGTTGGGGTGAGGCCCATTTTTAAGTAACTTTGCTGCATGATAAATGCAACCAAAGAAGAGAACATTGTGGAGTTGATAAGCTCCCTTGATGAAGGCGGAAATTTTACTGATATCGCCAATAAAATAATCCACGACGAGCGGATAAGCGATGAAGATGGAATGCTCTTATTCGAGAAAGCCAGCCTTGGTCTTGCTG
>JBBPZF010000192.1:0-3305 GCA_038199105.1 Chitinophagales bacterium
AATCGGAAGGGTTTTTTGTTATTATGAAAACATTAACTGCATTCATTTTGAATGATTTTTTTTAAAAGGCATTTTTGTCCAAAATCACTTAATTTCGCAGCTCTTTATGAAATTAGCACTGCTATTTATATTTTCTCTTTTCCTGGTTACTTCTTGCAGCAATCAATTCAACAAAGTTTTGAAGAGTAAAGATTTTGAATATAAGCTTAAAAAGGCTGATGAGTATTATGCAAAAAAGAAGTACAACTATGCAGGTCAATTATATTTAGAACTTTTCTCCGTGTTTAAGGGAACAGATAAGTTTGAAGATCTGTATTATAAATATGCATATTGTTCTTTTTATCAAAAAAATTACACTGATGCCGAAAACTTATTCAAAGGCTTTTTAGAGGTTTTTCCAAATAGTGCAAAAGCCGAAGAAATAGCGTACATGCATGCCTATACTTTTTATGTTCAGTCTCCAACAGTGGAACTCGAGCAAATAAATACCTCGAAAGCAATAGGCATGATGCAAACTTTTATAAGCACATATCCTAATTCGCCAAGAGTTAAAGATGCTAATGAAATAATTGCAAAATCCAGGGCGAAGCTTGAGTCGAAGGATTTTAAAACCGCACAATTATATTATAATTTACAGCAATACCGCGCCGCGGGAATTTCATTCGCTAACCTGCTAAATACATATCCCGAATCTTCCAAGGGAGAGGAATATATGTTAATGGCTATTAAGTCATATTATGAATTTGCAAAGTTCAGCTATGCTGATAAGCAGGAAGAAAGATATGAAAAAGTGTCCACTGAATATTTTGATTTTGCAGACAGGTATCCTGAAAGTAAATATTTGAAGGAAGCAGAAAATTATAGAAATTTAAGTTTGAATAACATTAAACAAATACAAAATGAGCAAATTAAGACGCCAGCAGAGCGCTAATACCAGCAATGTTGTAGAAACAAAAAACCTATCTGACGTAAAGGCAAAAACGGGTAATTTATACGAGTCTATAGCGGTAATAGCAAAAAGAGCTAATCAGATAAATATTTCTATAAAGGAAGAGCTACATAATAAACTCGAAGAATTTGCAAGCCACACTGATAGCCTGGAAGAAATTCACGAAAACAAAGAACAAATTGAAATTTCAAAAGCTTACGAAAGAATGCCTAATCCGGCGTTATTAGCCACAACTGAATTTATGGAGGATAAAATATATTATCGCAGAAATGAAGATAACCTTTTTGATTAATATTACTTTATAACACGTGCTTTAGTTTAAAGCTATTTTATATTAATTTTTACTTTAGAAAGTATATTTTTAATGGCGGTTCTGACCGTCATTTTTATTTAATATTGCGCATACAATCAGCACTACATTAGTAATCATAAAAGTAGTCGAACTAATATTAAATGCTTACAGGAAAAAAAATCTTATTATGTGTCACGGGAAGCATTGCTGCTTATAAATCTGTTATATTGGTACGTCTTTTAATTAAAGCTCAAGCGGAAGTAAAAGTTATAATGACTACTGCCGCCATGGATTTTGTTTCACCCCTCACCTTTTCTACATTATCAAAAAATAAAGTCCTGTCAAATTTGTTTGACCAGGAAATGTGGACAAATCATGTAATGCTTGGCCGATGGGCAGAGGTGATGCTTGTAGCTCCCGCTTCCTGTAATACCATCTCCAAAATGGCGAATGGCATTTGCGACAATCTATTACAGGCAACTTACTTATCGGCTATTTGCCCGGTGGTAATTGCCCCTGCTATGGACGAAGATATGTGGCGCCATGCGGCGACTAAAAGAAATATAGATCTTCTTAAAGAATATGGACATACAATTCTACCCGTAAATAATGGAGAACTTGCTAGTGGATTAACTGGCGAGGGAAGGATGGGGGAGCCTGAAGAAATCCTTAAATTTCTGGAAAAGTTTTTATCCGAAAAATTATCTTTATCTGGAAAAAAAATTCTTATAACAGCGGGACCAACTTACGAACCTATTGATCCGGTAAGATTTATAGGCAATCACTCCAGCGGAAAAATGGGAATATGCATTGCCAGTGAATTTGCTGCAAGAGGTGCAGAAGTTACATTAATACTCGGCCCTTCATCTGAAACAGTTTCTGTAAATGTCACAACGATAAAAGTGACGTCAGCCAATGAAATGTATAATGCTTTCTTTAGTTATTTTGATGAGAGCGACATTATAGTGATGGCTGCTGCAGTGGCGGATTTCACACCTGAGGATATCGCTTTACAAAAAATAAAAAAGAATGGCAACGAGCTGACGCTTAAACTGAAAAAAACACCAGATATACTTTCTAAAGCAGGCGAGATGAAAACAAATAAACAGGTGTTAGTTGGATTCGCCTTAGAAACAGAAAACGAAAAAACCAATGCGTTAAAGAAACTGCATAACAAAAATGCAGATCTCATCGTTCTCAATTCATTAAATGATAATGGAGCTGGCTTTGGGCACGATACTAATAAAATAATTATTTTCAATAAAAAAGGTGAAGAGCAACTCTTTGAAAAGAAACCAAAAAGAGAAGTTGCTACAGATATAGTAAACGCAATTATTAATTTTAAAAATGAATAAAATATTTCTTGTTTTTATATTTTGTATTTCTTTTAAACTCGCATATCCACAGGAGCTGAGAGCAAGAGTGACTGTAATCAGCAACCGTGTTGGGAACAATGTCGATAAGAAAACATTTCAAACATTACAGACAGCATTAAACAATTTTGTAAATAACAGGAAGTGGAGTGGCGACCAGTTTGCCCAAAAAGAAAAAATAGATTGTAGTTTTCTATTAAACCTTGAACCGGGCGGTGATGCAAATGTTTATAAAGCTTCGCTTACTATTCAATCGGCCCGTCCGGTATTTAATTCTTCTTATCAGTCTCCATTGGTAAATTACCAGGATAACGACATCACTTTCAAATATGCAGAATTTCAACAACTGGAATTTAACGATGCCCGCGTCTCAGGCACTGATGCACTGGTATCTAATCTGACAGCCGTATTTGCTTTTTGGGTATAGATTATTCTTGGTTTTGATTATGATTCTTTTTCACCAAGAGGAGGTGATCCTTATTTTCAAAAAGCCCAAAATATAGTCAATAATGCACCCGAGGGAAAAAATATATCAGGATGGAAAGCTTTTGATGGAACCAGGAACAGGTATTGGCTTGCAGAAAATTTATTAAACAGCCGTTATACAATTATGCATGATGTGATATATGGTTACTATCGTCTTGGAATGGATAAGTTGTATGATGATGAAATAGCTGCAAGAAGCCAGGTG
>JBBPZF010000193.1:0-7019 GCA_038199105.1 Chitinophagales bacterium
ATCAATACGATTACGACTTTAAGATTCTTGAGGCAGTGATGGAGGTGAACGAAATTCAGAAAATGCATCTTTTACCTAAAATAAAAGCATATTTTAATAATGATATAAGTGGTAAAGCAATAGCCTTATGGGGATTAGCTTTCAAGCCAAATACAGATGATATAAGGGAAGCGCCGGCTTTGACAATGATTGAAGAATTAACTGCAGGTGGCGCAACCATCTGCGCTTATGACCCGGAAGCGATGCCGAATGTAAAAAATCAGATTGGAGATAAAATATCTTACGCCGAGAACCAGTACGATGCTCTGGAAAATGCAGATGCACTTTTAATCGCGACGGAGTGGAGTGAATTCAGAACGCCGGATTTTAATAAGATGAAAGAGATGATGAAAGGAAATGTAATTTTTGACGGAAGAAACCTTTTTGATCTTGCCCGCATTCGTGAGTGTGGTTTTTATTATGAAAGTATAGGGAGAAGGGTGGTTGCCCCCTAACCCAACCCCTAACCCCTGAAGGGGAACAAGGCCGTGATTGGGGGAAATACACCCCTAGCCCTGAAGGGGAACAAGGCCGTGACAGGGGACGCTTCTATGAAATGAAGAGTCTAGCATCGAACAATAAATTTATTAATGGAAGAAAACAATTTATCAGAATCATTGACCTCTAACTCTTCTCAAAACGAGAAGCTGGGTGTTTATGGCTCCCCCTTCAGGGGGCGGGGGGGGTCTCGTGTCCTCATTACCGGCGCTGCAGGATTTTTGGGCTCGCACCTTTGTGACAGGTTTATTAAAGAAGGCATGCATGTGATCGGGATGGACAATCTTATAACAGGAGACCTTAAAAACATTGAGCATCTTTTCAAATTGAAAGAATTTGAATTTTATAATTGCGATGTTTCAAAATTTATTTATGTTCCGGGAAAGCTTGATTATATTCTTCACTTCGCCTCACCGGCAAGCCCGATAGATTATTTAAAAATTCCTATTCAAACTTTAAAGGTTGGCTCGCTGGGAACACACAACTGTCTTGGCTTGGCGCTTTCAAAAAAAGCAAGAATATTAGTTGCTTCCACAAGTGAAGTATATGGCGACCCGCTCGTTCATCCGCAAAGTGAAGATTATTGGGGCAATGTAAATCCTATTGGCCCACGCGGCGTTTACGATGAAGCAAAGCGTTTCCAGGAAGCAATCACCACTGCTTACCATACTTTTCACGGACTGGAAACGAGAATAGTAAGGATCTTTAATACGTACGGGCCGCGTATGCGGCTTAATGATGGAAGGGCATTGCCTGCTTTTATTGGGCAAGCGCTGCGAGGTGAAGATTTGACTGTATTTGGAAACGGCAGCCAGACAAGAAGTTTTTGTTATGTATCGGATCTTGTTGAAGGAATTTTCCGGCTCTTGTTAAGCGATTATTCAATGCCTGTAAATATTGGAAATCCTGATCAAATTACTTTAAAGGAATTTGCTGAAGAAATAATTTCGCTTACTGGGACAAAGCAGAAAATCGCCTACCATCCATTACCACAAGACGATCCCAAGCAAAGACAGCCGGATATTACCAAAGCCAAACAACTACTAAATTGGGAACCAAAAGTAAACAGGGCAGACGGACTCAAGATCACGTATGAATACTTTAAATCGTTATCAAAAGACGATCTATATAAGTTGCCGAAGGAGTTTGTAAGTAAGAATTCTGATGGTGAAAATAAAAGACAACTTCAGCCATGATTACTTTTATTCTGCGGGAAATAATTTCTTAGAATCCGTTAAATTTAATTTTAAATATTTATACTGATGCCAATTTAACCTTAGTAGAACAAGCAACGGATAAACCATTTCACATTATTACCTTATTAAACTGCAGATAATTTGTTGAAAAATAAGGTTGAAAATTTAGGTAAATAATTTCTACTAAGTTAAAACAAAATCGCAAATTCATTTTTAGATAGTTTTTTAAAGATTATCATTAGCAATAAGGTGACAGGAAAGTAAGAAGTTAAAGGCGTAAAAAAGAACCAAAAAATTATGTACAAAGGGTTAATAGATAAAAATAAAAAACTGGCCGTGATAGGCCTTGGTTATGTAGGGTTGCCTATTGCATTAGAATTTGCTAAAAAACTTTCTGTAATTGGTTTTGATATCAATGCCGAAAGAGTAGAGATGATGAAGCAGGGAATTGACCCAAGCAAGGAATTGGAGAAAGAAGCTTTTAATAATAGCGATATAGAATTTACCCACAGCCTTGATAAATTGCGCGAAGCAAACTTTTTCATCGTGGCAGTTCCCACACCCGTTGATAAGAATAATATCCCTGACCTTACGCCCGTTCAAAAAGCAAGTGAAACTATTGGAAAAGTAGTAAAGCAGGGAGATTATGTTGTCTTTGAAAGTACCGTGTATCCCGGCTGTACAGAAGAAGATTGCCTGCCGGTAATAGAAAAGCTATCGGGCTTAAAAAACATAATTGATTTTAAATTAGGTTATTCACCCGAAAGAATTAACCCGGGTGATAAAGAACATACGCTTGCAAACATTGTAAAAGTTGTGAGCGGTTGCGACAAAGAAAGCCTTGATACCATCGCAAAAGTTTATGAGTTGGTGGTTAGCGCAGGAGTACATAGGGCCTCTTCAATTAAAGTAGCGGAGGCTGCTAAAATAATTGAGAATACACAAAGAGATTTAAACATCGCGTTGATGAATGAACTCTCCATTATTTTTGATAAAATGAATATCAACACTTACGAAGTGCTTGAGGCCGCCGGAACCAAATGGAATTTCTTAAAATTTCAGCCAGGTCTTGTGGGTGGTCATTGCATAGGCGTGGATCCTTATTATCTTACTTTTAAATCTAAGAAGCTCGGATATAATTCGCAGGTAATATTAGCAGGGCGTTCCATTAATGACGGGATGGCTGGCTACATTGCAAAAAAAGTGTTGCAGCATATTATTCAAAATAACGGAAGCCTGAAAGAGGCAAAAGTATTGGTTATGGGTGCTACATTTAAAGAAAATGTCAGTGACATCAGGAACTCAAAAGTCGCAGATATTGTAAAAGAATTACAATCATATTCCTTGCAGGTACACGTAACAGACCCACATGCAAGTAGTGAAGAACTAAGGCATGAATATGGGTTTGGGCTTACAAATGAGCTGGCAAGAGATTATGAAGCAGTAATCGTCACTGTTCCCCACAAGGCTTATATGAATATGGATGACCAGGCATTTGCAGAAATAACAAAATCACATGCAATCGTCGCAGATATTAAAGGTATTTTTCGGGACAAAATATTGAGCCGTACTTATTGGAGCCTTTAATAAATTCTCTTTCATCTTTATAAAAAAATTACTAATTGGAAAATAAATTTCATGACGGCGATATAAGTACATTATCCTTTCTTGTAACAGGAGGCGCCGGTTTCATTGGCAGCCACATCGCAGAATATCTTCTTAAAAATGGTGCGGGAAAAGTAAGAGTGCTTGATAACATGTCGAATGGTTTTCAATCTAATTTAAAAGTTTTACAG
Organism: Chitinophagales bacterium; assembly: GCA_038199105.1. GTDB lineage: Bacteria > Bacteroidota > Bacteroidia > Chitinophagales > Chitinophagaceae > Ginsengibacter. The sequence continues at coordinate 3,530 of JBBPZF010000193.1, forward strand.
GCTTACAGCACTTTTGAATTTATGAAAGGTGATATTCGAAATATTGACACGTGCAGGAAAGCATGTGAAGGGATTGAATGTGTAAGTCACCAGGCAGCGCTTGGTTCCGTGCCCCGATCTATAAAAGAACCGGCTTACACAAACGATGTAAACGCCGGCGGTTTTGTAAATATGCTAAAAGCCGCTGTTGATAATAATATCAGGCGGGTTGTGTATGCTTCTTCTTCCTCTGTTTATGGCGATGACCCTACACTTCCTAAAAAAGAAGAGGTAACCGGCAACTGTCTATCACCTTATGCAGTCAGCAAAAAGGTGGATGAAATGTATGCGGCAGTATTTGCAAAATCATACGACATTTCATTAATTGGTTTCAGGTATTTCAATATATTCGGACCGAGACAAGACCCCGATGGAGACTATGCTGCGGTAATTCCTTTATTCGTGAAAGCTGCTATCACTGGCGCTCCTGCTAATATCAATGGTGATGGAAATCAGACGAGAGATTTTACTTATGTGCAGAATGCGGTACAAATAAATATAAAAGGAATGCTCTCAACCAATGATGAGGCGGTGAATAAAGTTTACAATGTGGCGATTGGCGAAAATTATTCAATAAATTATTTGAATAGCATAGTGCAAGAATATTTAAAGGTTGACATTAAGGCCGCCCACAGAGAATCAAGAGTTGGTGACGTAAGAAATTCTTTAGCTGATATTTCATTGGCAAAAAATTTACTTCAATACCAGCCAACAATGAAATTTGATGAAGGCCTGAAAGAAACGATTGAATATTTTAAGGACTTTTATTCTTAAATCTCCCACGCATTACCTTTACTTAAAATCATCAATTGTAAAACTTAAAGGATGGGTTTTGAAAAAACAGAATTTCCCGGTTTAATGGTTTATACGCCACGTGTGTTTGAAGATATGAGAGGCTATTTTTTTGAAAGCTATAACCAGCAGGCTTTTATATCCTTTGGCGTTGACATTGCCTTTATACAGGATAACCAGGCCAGCTCTTCATTTGGCGTAATTCGCGGATTGCACTATCAGTTTAATCCTTATTCGCAAACAAAACTTATCAGGGTTTTATCAGGAAAAATAATTGATGCTGTTGTTGACATTCGTAAAAATTCTCCCACTTATGGTAAGGCATACACGATAGAGCTTTCTGCTGAAAATAAAATGCAATTATTAATTCCGCAAGGCTTTGCGCACGGCTATTCTGTAACAAGTGAAACAGCCGAAGTTTTTTACAAATGCGATCAATTTTATAACAAGGAAAGTGAAGGCGGCATTGCGTGGAACGATTCATCATTAAATATTGATTGGCAAATACCTGCAGGCAGCGAAGTTATTTCTGAGAAAGATTCACTGTATCCTTTATTAGCAAACAGTAGTAATAATTTTGTTTTTAACGGTTGAAAGATTGAATACAATGGATAACGCGGTATTTAAAAAAACAATATTGGTTACCGGCGCAAACGGCCAGCTTGCAAGTGAAATAAAATTTATATCAGAAAGATTTCCATTATATCATTTTCTATTTACTTCCCGGCAGGAACTTCCTGTTGATGATAAAGAAGCAGTAAGAAATTTTTTCGAGAAAACACAGATTCATTATTGTATAAACTGTGCAGCATATACTGCTGTTGACAAAGCTGAAGAAAACAAAGAAGAAGCTTTTAAAATAAATGCTGATGCAGCGGGTGACCTCGCCTCCATTTGCAGCGACCATCAAACAAAGCTTATTCATATCTCCACGGATTATGTGTTTGATGGAAGCAGTTCAGTTCCATTAAAAGAGGAAGCTGCGGTTGCGCCGCTCAATATTTATGGGATGTCCAAACTGCGTGGTGAGGAATATATTTTGAACCAAAATCCTGCTTCTCTTATCATAAGAACATCGTGGGTATATTCTTCTTATGGCAATAATTTTGTAAAAACAATTCTTCGCTTGTGCAGCGAAAAAGATAAGTTGAATGTAATAAATGATCAACATGGCTGCCCTACTTATGCTGCAGATCTTGCTGAAGTAATTATGAAATTTATTGATAGTGCTGAAGACGATAAAGACTACGCCAGCATATTTAATTATTGCAACGCAGGTATTACTTCATGGTTTGATTTTGCCCTGGCTATAAAAAAATATAGCAAAAGCAAATGTGAAATACTCCCGGTGGGTTCTTCTCAATATAAAACAGCAGCCACACGGCCTGCACATTCTATATTGGATGCTTCTAAAATAAAAGCATTGCTCAACGTAGAGATCCCATATTGGGAAGATAGCCTTAAAAAATGCCTGGCTATTTTGCAGGAGTAAAGGATCAATTTAATTGTAAAAAATTGCATAATGAATGCCGAGGATCTCGGGAATATGCTTTATCACTTGAAAATGTTTCAGAAGGTTTTCCTTTTGGAGAGGACACGCTCGTCATGAAAATTTATAACAAAATATTTTTATTAGTTTCTCTCTCCTCCCTGTTTTGCAATTCAATGTAAAATGCAATCCCGAATATGCTGAGGAACTCCGTGAAACATACCCGGCTGTGATGCCCGGCTATCACATGAACAAAAAACATTGGAACACGGTGATAGTGGATGGCACAATACCTGCCTCACTTTTGAAGCAATTCATATATGATTCTTACAAGCTGGTACGGGGCAAAAAATAATTTCGTTTTTGATTTAACAGCACCTTCCGCATTCAGTTTAGTTTTTCAATTACATTTGATGAATTTCAATTTTTCGTGGCAGTATGAAAATCCTGGACTGGTATATATTAAAAAAGTTTTTAACTACATTTTTCTTTTGCCTTATTGCACTTACAGTAATAGTTATCATCATTGACCTTAGTGAGCGTACCGATGATTTTGCTAAAACAAAACTGCCCATATCGGCAATTATTACCCAATATTATTTTGGTTTTGTACCACGAATTGATGCTATGCTTTTCCCGCTTTTCATTTTTATCTCGGTAATATTTTTTACATCTAAAATGGCTAATCGTTCAGAAATCGTGGCGATCTTAAGCAGCGGCATTAGTTTCGGACGTTTCTTAAGGCCATATATTTTCGGAGGGTTTTTATTCACTGCCTTTTTGTGGTGGTGCAGTCAATATGTACTTCCACCTGCCAATGAAAGATGGGCAAACTTTAATACAAAATATATTGATTTTAATTATGCCGCTTACGAAAACACCTCTACCATCAGTAATAAATATTTCAAGCTTGATTCATTTTCTTATGCAGGTGTAAGATTTTATGATACCGTAAGCAGAACAGGTAATAACTTTTTTATTCAAAGATTTAATGGAACAAACCTTGCATACAATTTAAGAGCGCAAAACATAAGGTGGGATACTGCCACAAGAAAATGGAAGTTGGAGAATGTTACCGAGCGCCGCATCAACGGCATAAAGTCTGTAGTAACTAAAACTCCAACCATGCAGATGAATTTTAATTTTAAGCCGAGGGACTTACAGCGTGAT
>JBBPZF010000194.1:0-2863 GCA_038199105.1 Chitinophagales bacterium
AATTTATCTTTCTCAACCTCGGTAATGCCCATGCCATATAAAAAAGCGGTGGCAATAAATACATTGCCAAAAGATTGAACCTCCAAATCGCCGTACGGGAAAGCTTCAGGTATCATTTTTCTCAAAGCTTTATCTGTAAAAGACCAATACCAGGTCTTATTCCATTCCCCGCGATCAATAGGAGTAATTCCGGGAACTGTCAGGAGCAAAGTGCCGCCTGGTTTTAAAATACGATGGCATGTTAAAAGAGCTTCTTTAAAATTATATATTAAATGAAGAGTTTGCGTAAGGATAATTGCGTCAAAACTATTATCCGGAACATGTGGCGCATCGCTTATATCTCCGATGAAAGTTGCCTTTTCATTGCTTTCATCCACATGCAGAATGTCGCTTTGGGTAATCCGGTTACCTCCAAAAAGCAGCGTATATTCGTTATCACCGATTTCTAAAACCCTGCCTGAAATTATTTGTTCGTTTTTTTTTAAAAAGTCTTCTATGTAATAACGGTCAACGGGACCGCCCCTGTCGTACCCGAATTGATCACTAAACGGAGTTGTACGGTTGAAATCACCTCTTTGAACTTTACCTATGCCAGGCAAAAAATTAAGCATTCCCATCGCACCCAACAATCTTTTCCCTGATGTTGGGATTACTTTTTTTATAAAAGCTTTTATCATTTTAGATTTCTTAAAAGGTATTTAGTTGCCAAAAAAGGGTGATACTTCACTAAAGTTAATAATTCAGACGGCGTAGCCGTTCTTTTATTTTCCTTAAGGTCATCATACAATTCCTTGCTATAATATTCTTTCCAGATTTTTTTTCCTGCAGAATAAGCTTTCCTTTCGACAATATTTGCGAGATTTTTTTTTTGAAGTTTTAATACGCTTAACACACCCCGCAACATTTTAGGAATATCAGAAGACATATTGGTACCGTGTTTTCTATAGGCAGCAATTAAATGCGTATGGTGATATACGGGGTATTTTTTTGAAATTTTTAAATATAAATCATAGTCTTCACAAACAAGTAATGCTTCATTAAAATAAAATTCGTCAAATACCCAACGCTGGTACATAACGGCTGCATGCATACCAATGAAATTATTTCGGAGAAAATTAATATAATGCCCGGAGGTCACTTCATAAGTAGTATCAATACTTTTTCCGGAATCTGAATAGACTGACTTAAATCCCCCTGATACAAACGCTACGTCGGGATGGCTTTCAAAAAAAGCCAGGTTAGTTTTAAGGGCACCTGGCAAGAGCCAGTCATCTGCATCTAAAAATACCAGGAGATGGCCGGAACAGTTTTTTATTCCTATATTTCTCGCGGCGGACAAGCCCTTATTATCCTGGTAAATGTATTTAACGTGATTATACTTTTCAACTACAGCTTTAGTATTATCTGTTGACCCATCGTCAACCACTACAATTTCTACAGCTTCGTATTGCTGTGAGAAAATGCTTTCGAGTGCCTCTTCCAAATAATTTCCATGATTATAGCAAGGAATAATTATAGAAATTATCGGGTTTGCAAGTAATTGTCTATTCATGTTCATTCGTTGATGAATGAAAAAGCCTGGAAACATTTTTATAATAATATCGCAGCCCGGATACTATACCTTTCATTTCAATGAAGGTTGTATAAAACTTATCTTTTTTGTATGGAAATCCTTTCGTTATTAAAGAAAAATAATATCGCGGCAGCCGGCTAAAAATTTCTTTTTTGTACCCGGCGGCAGGAGACATTTTTTGTTGCAATAAAGCAGCCACAGTATATCCGCGCATATAATTAAATATTTGCTTTTTTAAGCCCTTTAAGTCTTTACGATGTTCGTGGTAAGTAATAGCCCTCGGGTTATAGGCGATAGAATTCCCCTTTGCCAATATTCTGTACCACATTTCAGAATCACCGTTGCAGCCAGCGGCGCCTACATCTAAATATTCATTAAAATATCCTGTCTCTTTAAACACTGATTTTCTGAATGCCATATTAGCTCCTGCGCCGATTTCCCACACAGGCGGTCCTGCCTTCAATGTTGACTCGAAAAAATTGCTGTCATATATTTTATCAATATAGCCACGATTAAAACTCCAATATTTTTCAAAGAGATATTGTGACCGTACTTTAAGCTCAGAAGCTATAACTAGCCCGGTCATGGCTGCAATATTTGAATCATTAAATGTATTCCAAACCTGGTAAACCCACAAGGGATGCACCATCACATCATCGTCAGTAAATGCTACTATGGAAAAATTTGCATTTTTAACGCCAGTGTTACGAGCAATGTCAAGTCCCTTTCTGGGTTCTTTTATATAGGTGACATTATCAAATTTAGATGCCACCTTATAGGTTTCATCATTGGAAGGCGCATTGTCAACTACTATTATTTCCTCAGGATGGCATATTGATTTATTTAAGCATTCGATACATTTATTCAAATAAGCCGCCCTATTGCGGGTGCAGATAATTACAGAAACGGGTACTGTTGCCGGAAATTTTCCTTTATTAACTCCTTCTAAAACTGTCGCTATTTTCTGATTCCATTCACCTGCGTTATGATTTAATAACCAATCTTTCCAGTCTAACTTATTTTGCAAGGTATTATTACTGTAAAATAAAAGTGAGGGTTGAATGGCTGAGGCAACCAGGTTAAGATATTCGTCTCTGGTTAAATCAGTTCCTGGTTCTACAAAAAATTGACCAAGAGCAATTTCCTTCCACCAAATGACCACATAGTCCCCTCCATAAAATTTTGTCTCCTGAAACAACGCTTTGCTTTTGTCAAGAGCTAAATGAATAATTTCATAAGGACGGTATTCCTTCATAACTATTTTATTGGCCAATTTGTTTTTGTGAAAGG
>JBBPZF010000195.1:0-7492 GCA_038199105.1 Chitinophagales bacterium
CAATAATTGTCTCAAACATTTAGATAGGCCCTACTATGCACTGCCGGATTCAATGAAGCCTCATAAACAATATATCCATATTCATGAAGGCTATTTATACATTTATTATAAGTATGCCTTGAACTTATTTTGGCGGCTTTCATAATACTTGGTCTGCATATTAAAACCGGATTTTTCCCGCCATTAATGTTCCATTGTTGCAGTAAAGCCATGTACAAACTAATATGTGTTGAGCCTATTCTTGATCCTCTTCTACGGCTTTATAAAATTCAGACAAGGGTGAAAACAGTTCCATAAAACTTTATTTATTCATTGTCTTGCTTTTAAACAATTTGCCCTTGGTGTTAATGCTTTTTTGAAAGGTCACGGCCAGGGAGAGGCCCTTCATTTCCATTTTTATCTTCTCCTTTCTTCCCTCTCCTTTCTTTATTTGAGTATATTTCTCCATCCATTTATTTTGCAAGTATCTGTAAGCTTCATCTATCGAAATTCCCGGTTGGCCTTCAAAGAAATAAAACCGCTGGTTTACTTCTGATTTAGTTTTATTGAACTGGTGTTTATGATCAACCCGGAAACGCAATATCCGCCCAATATTTATGCTTTAAGTTTACAGCAAATACATTGCCTTCTTGAGTTTTATCTATGCACTAAGGCAGGTCCGTTCAAAGTAACATCCAGTGATGGTTCAATGGTTACTTATTATATTACAGATTTGTTGACCAGCCTTCTTTACAATCTTTGAATTTGAGTGAATCGAAAAAAAATGAAATTTAAAAAAGAGTAGAGATGATTCAGGTAATTGGACTTCAAATAAAGAATATAAGGCTCCTCCCTCGCAGGGGAAATTGGCGACCATGGATAATGCAATCATAGTGAATCCTCCCAAAGGTTTGGAAAAGGGGTTTGTTCCAATTGTGACGAGGTCGGAAGCGAAATAAGTTTGAGGATCTTCGTCTGGTTTCTTGTGAAGTACTTTTTGTGTCAGTCTCCATTTGACTTATTTGGAATAGTTGCTGAAAAATATTTTCACGCAATCGTATGCATTCACTTTTCATCATCTCCTTTATTTATTTTTATTGACACATTCAAGTATTTATTTTCTATGCACAATTTTATAAAGCAAAAATGATACGAATAAAACAAAATTATTTACTGTCGAAAGTCATAATGCTTGCGGTAATGTCATCTGGCGTGTTCGGTCAGGCGATAGCACAGTCGGGCCACAAAACAGATTCTCTTTCACATAAGATAGAAGCTGCAGAACAAATTAATCCAACCACAGTACAACTGATATTTACAGACAAGCATCGCGTGACTATTGATTTTTATGGCGAAAATATATTTCGTGTTTTTGAAGATACTTCCGGTGGAATGATTCGCAAGCCGGAAGCCATGCCACCGGCAAATATATTGGTAGAGAATCCAAGAAGGCTTGTTGGTACTCTTCGTGTAATAGATGATGCCAACAAGATTACAATTGCTTCATCCAAAATTTCTATCAAAATAGATAAGAATACTTCTTTATTAAAAGTGGTTAATAATGCCACTCAAAAAGTAGCATTGGAAACAATGAAACCTGTTGAGTTTGGTGAAGGAAAAGTAACGCTTGTTTTAAAAGAAAACCCGCAGGAATATTTTTATGGAGGTGGCGTGCAAAACGGTCGCTTCTCTCACAGAGGTAAAAGTATAGCAATAGTAAATGAAAATAGTTGGACAGATGGTGGTGTGGCTTCACCTGCGCCATTCTATTGGTCAACGAATGGCTATGGTGCGATGTGGTACACTTTTAAACCTGGCAAATATGATTTTGGCTCTAAAGAAAATGGAGAAGTAATTCTTACTCACAATATGAATTACTTAGATGTATTTTTTATGGTAAATGATGGAGCTGCTAATCTGTTAAATGATTTTTATCAGTTAACAGGCAATCCGGTTTTGTTACCCAAGTTTGCTTTTTACGAAGGGCATTTGAATGCATACAATCGCGACTATTGGAAAGAAGATTCTACCGGGATTCTTTTTGAAGATGGTAAACGTTACAAAGAAAGCCAGAAGGATAACGGAGGCATCAAAGAATCGCTAAACGGAGAAAAAAACAATTACCAGCTTTCTGCGCGGGCCGTAATAGACCGGTATCACAATAATGACATGCCTTTTGGATGGATTTTGCCCAATGACGGATATGGCGCGGGATACGGACAAACCAGTACTTTAGACAGCAATATTGCCAACTTAAAATCCTTTGGTGATTATGCACGCAATCATGGAGTTCAAATTGGACTTTGGACACAATCTGATTTACACCCCAAACCTGGTGTAAGCGCTCTTTTGCAAAGAGACATTGTGAAAGAAATGCGTGATGCCGGTGTGCGTGTTTTGAAAACAGATGTGGCATGGGTAGGGGATGGTTATTCTTTCGGCTTGCATGGAGTGGCAGAGGTTGCGCATATTCTTTCGTATTATGGAAATGATGCAAGACCTTTTTTTATAACAGTTGATGGATGGGCTGGCACACAACGCTATTCAACCGTATGGACAGGCGACCAAACCGGCGGCAATTGGGAATACATCCGTTTTCATATTCCTACTTTTATCGGTGCGGGTTTATCGGGAATGTCTAATATTACTTCTGATATGGATGGAATTTTTGGCGGCGAAAATCCTGTTATAAATGCAAGAGAGTTTGAATGGAAAACTTTTACTCCGATGCAATTGAACATGGATGGATGGGGCGCTAATCCAAAATATCCGCAATCCCTTGGAGAACCCACTACTTCCATCAATCGCACTTATCTCAAACTAAAATCAGCGCTTCTTCCTTACACCTACAGTATCGCCAAAGAAGCCGTTACGGGGTTGCCATTAATTCGTGCTATGTTCTTAGATGAACCAAGTGCTTACACGCTGGGGGCTGCGACAGACTATCAATTTATGTATGGCCCTTATTTTTTAATTGCCCCTGTTTATCAATCAACTGAAATGGATAAAGATGGTAATGATATCCGTAACAATATTTATTTACCAAAAGGAACATGGGTTGATTATTTTTCAGGAGAGGAATATGCAGGTGACTGCATTATCAACAGCTTTGATGCACCTATATGGAAGTTGCCGGTGCTTGTAAAAAATGGTGCTATTATTCCAATGAACAATCCAAATAATCACGTAACTGAAATTGATAAAAGTTTACGCACTTATGAAGTATATCCATTCGGCAAATCTTCCTTTACACAATACGATGATGACGGCATAACTGAGGCATACAAAAATGGAGCAGGTGCCACAACCCTTATAGAATCTGATGTGGCCGGTGATGTAGCAACTATATCAGTGCATCCTGCGAAAGGAGATTTTACTGGTTTTGTAAAACAAAAAACAACAATCTTTAAAATAAATGTAACTACTAAACCTAAAAATATTGCTATAAGTGTTGGCGGAAAAAAAGTGCAAATAGCGGTAGCAAATTCGATTGAAGATTTCAATAAAAAAACCAATGTATATTTCTATAATGCAGCGCCTGACTTAAATCAATTTGCAACAAAGGGTAGCGAATTTGCTAAAGTGAGCATAATTAAAAACCCGCAGGTTTGGGTGAAGTTCGCTCCTATAAATATTACTACGGGCGATGTCTCCGTAAAAATTGAAGGATTTACAGTCAAACCAAGAGACAATTTAAAAGTACATACAGGAAATTTGACGAGGCCGGAAAATGTTGAAGTGTTGGACAGCAACAAAACGGCTTATTCTTTGAATCTTACATGGAATGCGGTTCCCAATTCAGATTTCTATGAAATAGCGTTTAAGGATATGCGTTATACAACTATAAGAAATACGCATTTTCTATTTGAGAACCTGCAACCGGAAACGGAATATAGTTTTAAAATAAGAGCCGTTAACAAAGACGGTAATTCAGACTGGACAAATGTTCAGGCCAAAACAAAAACCAATCCTTTGGAATTTGCTATTCATGATATTATCGCTCAATCATCAGCAGCAGACGAGGAAGATAATGAAATAGCCAGGCTGTTTGACTTTGATGAAAAAGATACCTGGCATACTAAATATGGCGTCAAAGCAATTCCTTTTAATATTGTTATGGATTTAAAGACCATTAATCAATTAGATAAATTTGAGTACCTGCCCCGTATTGGCGGTAGAAATGGTATTATCTCTAAAGGCACTGTCGAATACAGTTTGGATAAAAATAAATGGATATCTGTCGGAACATTTGATTGGAAAACAGACAACACTATAAAGACTTTTGATTTTGTCAATCATCCTTCCACCCGTTACATAAAAATCAACGTTGAGCAGGGTGCAGGCAACTATGGCTCTGGCAACGAACTGTATGTATTTAAAATGCCTGGGACTGAAAGTTATTTACCCGGCGATATTAATAACGATCACAAAATTGACAACAACGATCTTACTTCTTACATGAACTATACAGGGTTAAGAAAAGGCGATGCTGACTTTGAAGGTTATATAAGTAAAGGCGATATTAATAAAAATGGTTTGATAGATGCTTATGATATTTCAGTAGTTGCCACACAATTAGAAGGAGAAATAAAAGCAAGTGACAGTGCGGCGAAAGTTTCCGGTTCGTTACAAATTACCACTGCAAAACAAAACTACAGGAAAGGTGAAACCATTGAAGTGATGGTAAAAGGAGTGAATCTTTCAAATGTAAATGCATTAAGTTTTGCCTTGCCATACAATCAGCAGGCTTATGAATATGTGGGTGTGCAAACACTTACCACCGGCGATATGGAAAATTTTACTAACGACCGGTTACATTCAGATGGTAACAAGGTGCTTTATCCAACCTTTATAAATATGGGAAATAAAACAACCCTGAATGGCAGTGAAAATCTTTTCATCATAAAATTAAAAGCAAAACAAAACGTAACATTTAATCTTCAGCATGCTGATGGAATTTTGGTTGATAAAAATTTAGAGTACATTAATTTTTAGTTTTTTAAATAAAAAATATTAATCTTTTTAGACACCAACCTGGTATGAAAAAATCATCAATAGTATTCGGTTTTTGTTGTTTCATAATCTGTTTTGACTGTGTTTTAAATTCACAAGCTCAATCACTAATGGAAGTAATTAAAAATTCAAATCCATCAGTTATTTTAAAGGATGGCAGTTTATCATTGGACGTAAAAGTTGACAGACAATGGACTGGTAAAAATTGTAAAATTTCTATTACCAACAATTCCCCATCAGCAGTACAAATTAAAGATGTGGTGCTGTTTAGCGCTGATAAAACTTTTGCTGGCAGCACAGCCATTTATGCAGAAGGCTTTCAGCTATTATCACAAACAGGAGGTACACTTGCCCAGCCTAAAAACATAGGCTATTTTACTGAAAGTAAACATTATCAATTGGCCGAACCACCCGGCTACAAAGTGGTGTATAATCTTTTGCATCTTTCTCCTTCAGCTAACGATCAATATTTATTGGGCTTTAGTTCTGCCAATCGTTTCGTAGGTAAATTTTATTTATCGGCTGATACCGTAAAGGTGGTCATGGATATGGAAAATCTTGAAATGCCCGCCGGTGCTACGTGGCAGCTCGAAGATTTTTTTATGCAGCAAGGCGATAGCAGGAATACTTTATTGAATGATTTTGCGACAGCCATCGGGAAAAATCATCCCCGCCTGAAAATACCTTTTCCAAGGGGCTGGAGTTCATGGGCAGCTTTCGGCCCTGAGGTAACTGCAAAAAATATTTATGCTAACCTGACTGAAATAAAGAAAAAATTTCCTGCATTAAAATATGTACAGATAGATGATGGTTACCAGGCAAACATGGGCGATTGGTTGACGGTAGGCAAATCATTTAATGGGGGTATTAAAGAGGTTTTATTAAAGATAAAAGCCGAAGGTTTTGAGCCTGGTATTTGGGTGGCGCCTTTTATTTGCGATACCAATTCAACAATTTATAAAGAGCATAAAGATTGGTTGGTGAAAGACAGTGCAGGCAATCCGTTGCGAAGCGATAGAGTTGGTTTTGGTGGATGGCGGTTAGCGCCCTGGTATATTTTGGATGGTACCAATCCTGCAGTGCAAAAACATTTTGAAAATTTATTTGCAACCATGCGCAAAGAGTGGGGATGTACCTACTTTAAGCTTGATGCAAATTATTGGGGGGCTGTACATGGAGCAACGTATTACCGGAAAGGAGCAACACGCACTGAGGCTTACCGCGATGGTATGAGAGCGATTCTTAAAGGCGCTGGCGAAGATTCGTACATACTAGGTTGCAATCAGCCCATGTGGCCTTCGCTTGGGTTAATTTCTGGGTCAAGGTCATCAATGGATATTGATGTGGATTTCAAAAATATGCAACACACCGGCTTAGAAAATTTATACCGGAGCTGGCAAAATAACAAGTTGTGGTGGAACGACCCTGATTGCTTATTGCTTGCTGGCAATCTACCCAAAAATCAGTACATGTTTCATGCATCTTTGTTGTATGCTACCGGCGGCGCTTTACTAAGCGGAGATGACATCACAGCTTTGCCAGCCAGCAAATTAGCCGTCCTTAAAAAAATGGTTAATGCGCCCGGTATCGCAGCAGAATTTGATTCTGATAAATTTAATTATGGATGGATAGATAACCATTCAAAAAAACAATTAGTCGTATTGAATTGGGAAAAAACTTCTTAAACATTTCATATTCCAATTGGTAGGCCTTGCTCGCTAATCAATTTTTTTACCGGTGAAAAAGTTGGAAGTTTTAATAAGGAAATTGTATTGAAAGATTTTGATGGAGAAGATGGTTGTGTTTATGATGTGGAATGGTAACATAACCGGCTATTCAATTCGATCCATATACAAAAATGCCTATTTTATAAACAAGACATTTTAAAATGAAAACAAATTCCCGTCGCAGGTTTTTACGAAATGCCGGAGTAGGGTTAACCGGTTTTACTATTCTGCCTTTGGTTCATTGTGCAAAAGGTGCTGGTGTCTTTGATGATGACCATTTATCATCAGGTGATGGAACAAATGTAATCGAAGATGATATTCATATTAGTAAATTTATTGAGGGTAAGTCTACCAATCCGTATTTCAAAAACAAGGTACAAGATTTATCAGTAAACCAATATCTTGAAGTCATTGAAGAAGGTGATTATTTGCTGCAGAATGACCATATAGCCCGGGCCGTTGAATGGAAGAATGGATTTGTGAAAACAACGTCCATAAAAAATAAATTTACCGGAGAAACCTACCAGGTGGAAGGAGAAGAATTCATTATTAATGTCGAAGGAATTTCACATCCCTTGACAACAAAAGATTTTGCAGTTAAAAAGGCTGTTGTTGCTACGTTAGATAATAAAACCCAGATCGTCTTAAGTTTAAATTCAGATAAAATTCCTGACCTCAACCTTAAGTTGATTTACGAATTAAAAGACTCAGATTTTTTTGGACGCAAATGGTTAGTGTTGGAGCCTAATCCTCATACGGAATTTGGCATTACC
>JBBPZF010000196.1:0-11150 GCA_038199105.1 Chitinophagales bacterium
ATCCTTTATCACCGCCAATACGCGGATCAACTGTATAATGATCTGTAAAAGCATAGCCATGTTCTGTGCGGTTAGGCATATCATTTAAAATAACAGGATTTAGCCATAAAGTAGTAACGCCTAATGATTGCAGGTAATCAAGATGGTTTTCAATTCCGCTAAGGTCACCTCCATGTCTTTCAAAAACAGAATCCCGGTTCAGGCTTTGATCTTTTAATCCTGCTATTTTATCATTCGAAGGATCGCCATTGCTAAACCTGTCTGGCATAATAAGATAAATGAAATCCTTTGATGTAACGCCTTGCGCATAAGCGGTACCGTTACCTCTTCTTCGTGCTTTCAATTCATAATCAATCTTTATATCTTTTAAAAAAGGAAAAGAAAATTTACAAGGCTTTGCATTTGCGTTAATTACCAGGTCGAGAAAAACATAATTTGGATTTTCTACACGATTTATTTTCACAAGATGTACACCTGCGGCTAGTTTTACTCCATCAGGCCCCATCTTTATCATCGAAAACTTATCTGCCAGATGATCGCCATGTACCATTATTTGCAGCTTATTCCATTTCATATTCACCCACCAGTTGGTCGGGTAACATTTTATGCTTTCTGTCTGGGAAACGAGGAGAATTGAAAAAAGAAAATTGAAAATCAAAAAAAGGAGAGGTTTTTTCATACTTGTTTATGATAATTAAAACAAAAGAATTTTATCTAAGTTTCAAAAATTTGCGGGCTATTTGAGATTGGCGAATGATAGATTGTAAGGTTCCAATCCTGATTTCATGATGATCAGGACCGGCACCGTGATGGTTGGATTTCCTTCTTTCTTTTGCATTGTAATATGACTGCCTTTTTGACGAATCTTTATAAAACCATGCATTGACAGAATTTTACACACATCCCTGCCTGATAAAATTTTTAACTTACCCAACTGCAATCTGCATATTCGTTATAAAAAATTCGCTTTTTAGGCGTGATGTCACTTCGTCTTTTGATGCATGTTCAAAAAATAATTCGATTGCTTCCTGTAAATTATTCCGTGCATTCTCAATGGTTTCTCCCTGGCTTGCCAAATCCAATTCGGGACATAATGAAACATAACCATCGCCTTCTTTTTCTATAATTGCAGTAAAATTTCTAATATTTTTCATTAGATTTTTTTATGAAATTAATCAAAAGCGTAATTGTATTTCATAATTTAACGGCTCACCCTTCCACCAATTCATATTTGAGAACCTCGGGTGTTGGGACTGCATCATTATCTTTTACAATAAAATTTAAAAGGCCGCCAATTATCATAGAAACGCCGCCAATAACAAGCGCATATATACCTTGCTCATTAAAAAAATTCTTTATAAAAAAACCAAGAATAGCTGCCGCAACAATTTGAGGTATTACAATAAAGAAATTAAACACACCCATGTAAAATCCCATTTTATTAGAAGGCAATGCTCCGGCAAGAATTGCATAAGGCATCGTAAGCGTGGAAGACCAGGCAAGGCCAACACCTACCATAGGCACAAGCAATAAATTTTGTGATTTGATAAAGAACATTGATATAAGTGAAATACCGCCAACAACGAGGCAAAGCATGTGCGTGTATTTCCTGCTTATGTGCTTTGCAAGTGCAGGCAGCAAAAATGCTGTGATAGCTGACACACCATTATAAACCATAAACATTACGCCCACCCAATCACCCGCATCCTGGAAAACTTTTGAAGTAGTATCGGTTGTTCCAAATGTATTTTGGGCAATACCCGCAGTGGTATAAATCCACATGGCAAAAAATGCCAGCCAGGTAAAAAATTGCACGATCGCTAATTGAAGCATCGTAGGCGGCATGGTAAATATTCCCCTGGTAATTTCAGTTATACCTTTAAAAATTCCTTTCGTTGCTAATTTTTCCTCCTCCCATTTTTTAATATTTTCCGGGGGAAATTCATCGGTTGTCAACACCGTCCACAGCACCGCAGATAGAAAAACAATGGCTCCGATATAAAACGAATATTTTATGGAATCGCCCACTACGCCGGGTGCGGCAGTATTGCTTATATGAAAAACATTTGTAAAAATATAGGGTAGTAACGAGGCGATTACGGCACCCAACCCGATAAAGAAAGTTTGTGTTGCGAAGCCGGTTGTCCTTTGTGCCGAAGGCAATTTGTCACCCACAAAAGCGCGGAAAGGTTCCATGGAGATATTAATAGAAGCATCCAGCACCCATAAAAGTGATGCGGCCATCCAAAGTACGCTTGATTGCGGCATTAAGAAAAGTGCAATAGCTGAGAGGACAGCGCCTACAAAAAAGAAAGGCCTTCTGCGCCCCCAGCGCGGATCCCATGTTCTGTCGCTTAAATAACCGATAATGGGCTGCACCAGCAAACCGGTTATGGGAGCCGCTATCCAAAGAAATCCTATATTATCAATTTCGGCGCCGAGTGTTTGAAAGATGCGTGATACATTGGCGTTTTGTAAAGCGAACCCAAATTGAATTCCAAAAAAACCAAAACTCATATTTACAATTTGCCGAAAAGTGAGGGGCTGCCCGGGCAGAAGCTTTGATGACATAGAAATTGTTATAAAATATTTTGTGTAAAAATTACACTAACATAAAAATATAATAAAATAGAGATTGTCAAATATTCAGGAATCAGATAGTGAAGCCGTCCGGAACTACTGCGCCTTTCTTTATTACAACAATGCCGTCCTTTACTGTATAAAGATCATGATCTCCATTGGCAAGATGGCTGCCGCCTTCTATTCTAACGTTGTTGCCTATACGAGCATTTTTATCAATGATTGCATTTTTAATAAAACAATTATCGCCGATACCAAGCTTTGGTAATCCGCGATCTGCAGCGGCTGCCATTTCTTCTATCGTTTCATAATAATCGCTGCCCATCAGGTAACAATGGTTTATGTGAGAGCCATAGCCTATACGTGTCCGTATGCCTATTACAGAATTTTCTACCCTATCTGCCAAAAGAATACATCCATCGCCTGTAATGGTATGCTCGAGCCTTCCGGTAATTTTTGCGGGAGGCAGCATCCTGGCCCTGCTATATACTTTCTTGGCATTATCAAAAAAGTTGAAGTCAGGTACGTCTTTGGTCAATGCGAGGTTAGCTTCAAAGAAAGAAGCAATATTTCCAATATCTGTCCAATAACCATCATATTGATAACTTAATACTTTATGATTATTGATAGATGAAGGAATAATTTCTTTTCCGAAATCAGTAGCATCCTTGTTTTTATCCTGCAGCATCTCAAAAAGGATTTCTCTTTTAAAAAGATAAATCCCCATGGAGGCAAGGTAATTTCTTCCCATGCCCTGCATAGTTGCGCCTGTATCGCTGATCCAGTCAGGAAGTTTATCGTATCCCGGCTTTTCAATAAATGAAGTTATTTTATGCTCTTCGTCTGATTTTAATATTCCAAATTCTGTCGCTTCTTTTTCAGTAACCGGAATGGTAGCGATAGTTATGTCCGCGCCATTCTTTTCGTGTGTCCGGAACATACTTCCAAAATCCATTTGATAAAGCTGGTCACCGGATAAAATTAATACATGATCAAAATCATTATTTTCCAAATGACGCAGGCATTGCCTTACTGCATCAGCCGTGCCCTGGAACCACTGCGGGTTATCAGGCGTTTGCTCGGCTGCCATTATATCTACAAAGCCACTGCTGAAAGCGCTAAACTGGTATGTGTTTTTTATATGTTTATTCAGCGATGCCGAATTGTATTGCGTTAGCACGTATATCCTGTTGATGTTGGAATTGATACAGTTTGAAATTGGAATATCTACCAACCTGTATTTCCCTGCGATAGGCACAGCCGGCTTGCTTCTATTGGCGGTGAGAGGATATAATCGGGTGCCTGCGCCACCACCGAGTACTACTGCTATTAATGATTTGCTTATCCACATATAATTAGGTTTAAAGAGTTTAAAATAGTTAAGAATTTATGTCCGATACTTGATACTTGATACTTGATTCTTGATACTTGATAAAATACAACTGCTCCCCTACAAATTATATAACTCAATATACGTCTCGGCGCTTTTTTCCCAACTGTTATTTATCTCCATAATCTGTTTTCGTATTTCGTGTAGCCGTTCGGGTTGGTCGTATAATTGTAATGCGCGGTAAATAGAAAAACATATATCGCCCACAGAAGCGGTATTAAAGCAAACGCCGTAGCCGCCATCCTCGCCTAAGTCTTTTACAGTGTCTTTAAGGCCGCCTGTATTTCTTACAATTGGAACAGTGCCATAGCGCAAAGCATACATCTGGTTAAGCCCGCAAGGCTCTACCCTGCTAGGCATTAAAAGAAAATCTGCTCCGGCATACATTTGATGGCTAAGCTTTTCATTATAACCGATGCGTGCATTATAATATCCAAAAAGCGAGCCTTTTAAATTTTCAAGTTCAGACTCAATATGTGGTTCACCGCTCCCCAATACTAAAAAATTCATCCGGCCCTCCATGTGATAAATTGAATCCCCAATTGCAGCCGGTAAAAGATCGGCAGCCTTTTCCCCCACCAACCTGCCTATAAAAACAATAAGCGGTTTGCGTTCGTCAAGATTAAACTGATCGCATAAAAATTTTTTATTTGCGGCCTTTCCTTCTTTGTAACTTTCTACATCAAAGTTTTGTTCGATATAACTATCAGTTGCCGGGTTCCACACATCAGCATCTATGCCATTCAAAATGCCAAAACACTTACCCCTTTCATATTCGAATAAGCTCTCAAGGCCATTGGCGTCATACCTTAGTTCCTCCAGGTAGCCGGGACTAACGGTGTTCACCTTTGCTGCACATTTTATTCCGCAGGCAAGCGGATTGATTTCTTTCTCCCACTCAAGCAAGCCCCATTTATATGGATCCCATTCCGGCAGGTATACTGACTGATCCCAGCCCATCCAACCCTGGTATTGCGCATTATGTATGGTAAGAATTGTTTTGATGTAAGAAAGGTGGCGATAAGCCAAACAATTTTGCATCATAAAAGGAACAAGTGCAGCATGATAGTCGTGTACATGAACTACATCCGGGCGGTGGTTCCATTTGCTTATCCAGTCAACTACGGCAATCTGGAAAGCAACGAACCGCATAGTGTCGTCATTGTATCCATAGATTTTTTCCCGGTCAAGCAATCCATAAATATCTACGAGATACAGGTCGAAGCCTAATTTATTATTTGACTCTTTTATAATAGTATAATCAAACCAATAATTAGATAAACCAAATGCACCTTTGTGAACTACTTCAAAACTATTTTCGTACAAAAATTTTGTGCGGTACATGGGCATCACCACCTTAGCAACATGCCCCAGCTTATTTTGGTACTTCGGCAATGCACCTACGACATCTCCCAGCCCGCCCGCCTTTGCAACTGGATAACATTCCGCGCTTACATGTAATATTTCCATATTTTCAAACAAAAGTTAATTCAAATTAAGCATCATTTTCCTATTAAAAAATTAATAATGAAAATTGATACCTTGAAAAAATAAAACTACTTTCAATTTTTATTCGCAAATTAATTTCATTTTTAAAAACGATTGTAAATGACTCAAAAGACAAATTGGTCTCAATTTGGTATTTTGATTACCGTATTTTTTTTCTGGGGATTTGTTGCGGCCAGTAATGATATCCTCATCCCGGTTTTTAAAGAAAAATTGCATCTTGAGCAATGGCAATCGCAAATGATTTCGTTTGCATTTTATTTTGCTTACACAGTAGGGGCTATACTTTATTATTTTATTTCCAAGGCAACAAAGGGGGGAGATATATTAAATAAGATCGGGTATAAAAACGGCATTGCTTTGGGCCTGATAATTTCTGCTCTTGGTGCATTACTTTTTTATCCGGCTGCTCAAGCGGCGTCATTTCCTTTATTGATCTCTGGCCTGTTTATAATTGGTTTGGGATATTCTTTACAGCAAACAGCAGCTAATCCGTTGGCCATAGCCATGGGCGATCCTAAAACAGGTTCACAACGATTAAGCCTTGCCGGTGGCGTTAATAATTTTGGTACCACCATTGGCCCGGTGATTGTAAGTTTTGCTATTTTTGGCAAACTCGCCCTGGGCGGGGCTCCGAATGTTGCGAGCATTAGCGCGGTTAAAACGCCTTATCTTATTTTGGGCGTCCTCTTTCTTATTGTTGCGCTGATTTTTAGATTTTCAAATCTGCCTAATAAAATAGAAAGTCAGGAAGATGATGACAGCGTGATTGCGACGCCAACAGATATACCTCAGCAATATAGGGTGCCTGTTATAAGAAAAAATGCCATCAGCTATGGACAACTTGCCTTGGGGATGGTTGCAATTTTTATTTATGTAGGTGTTGAAGTATCTACAGCAAGTAACCTTCCGGAATTTATGAAAGAGCATTTACTGCTGCTGAATAATAAGATTGTTACCAACACCGGCAGCGCACTTGCCGCCGGGGGCATTGCATTTCCTACAGAAAATATTGCCCCGTTTGTTTCTCTGTATTGGGCAAGCCTTATGATCGGCAGGTGGACAAGTTCTGTAGGAGCTTTCGATATAAAAATGGGTACAAAAAAAATGCTTCGTTTTGTGATGCCTTACCTGGCATTTATTGTTTTCCTTATTATTAATAAAGTTGCTAATCATGATATAACGCCTTTTTATATTTATGCATTAATAATTGTTGTATTAATTGTAGCCGATATATTAAGTAAAGGAAATCCTGCAAGGCAATTGTTGATCTTTTCATGTTTAGGGATCACAGCTCTCATAATTGGTATGCTTGCAGATGGATTGATAAGTGTGTACGCCTTTATAAGTGTAGGATTATTTTGCTCAACATTATGGCCATGTATTTTTACGCTGGCGGTAGCAGGCTTAGGCAAGCATACCAGTGAAGGATCCAATTTTTTAATTATGATGATTATGGGCGGCGGGGTCATTAGCGTGTTGCAGGGGTATATCGCTTCTCCAGATATCATAGGCATTCAGTTTTCTTATATCGTCGGAGTAGCTTGTTTCCTTTATTTGGCATTCTACGCTATAAGAGCAAAAGCAATATTGAAAAGCCAGGGAATTGATTACGATGCTTTGGAAAGCGAAGGTGGCCACTAAACTTTTACTGTTAAAGGGTAACGGTCCATTTGGATCTCGCAGTAATCAACAGACGCTATAAATAAATTTATTTTAATGAAACAAATAAGAGCACGAGATGCAGACGCTCCATTAGAATATGCACTTGGTATAGATATTGGCGGCACATCTGCAAAGTTTGGTATAGTAAATCATCGCGGCGTGATCACAAATAGTGGGGATATAGCCACTAACAAATATCATGATGTAGAAAAATTTATTGACGAGCTATATGAAAAAGTAATACCGGCAATTGAACAAGCAGGAGGCCCCGATTTAATCAGAGGCATAGGCGTTGGCGCTCCCAACGGAAACTATTACACAGGTACAATTGACTATGCGCCTAATCTTTTATGGAAAGGCATTATCCCTCTTGCAAAGCTCATTACTAAAAAATTTAAAAAGCCTTGTTCACTTACGAATGATGCCAATGCAGCCGCAGTAGGAGAAATGATGTATGGGGCGGCGCGGGGAATGAAAGACTTCATTATGATTACTTTGGGAACCGGCGTCGGGAGCGGCATTGTTGCCAATGGCCATCTCATTTTGGGCCATGATGGTTTTGCCGGTGAATTGGGACATACAACCATTCGCCCGGGAGGCCGCCTGCACTGGGGTACGGGTATGCGGGGCAGCGTAGAAACTTATGCTTCCGCAACAGGCATTTCGCTAACCGCAAAAGAAATGCTCGAAGAAAGATTGAACGAAGAAAGCACGCTCAGGAAGTTTTTGCCAAATGATATTACCTCAAAAAAAATATACGAAGCGGCTTTAAAAGGTGATAACATCGCGAGGGAAGTTTTTAAATATACCGGTGAAATATTGGGAGAGGCCCTGGCAAACTTTGTTATGTTTTCTTCACCTGAAGCCATCATTTTATTTGGAGGCGTGATAAAGGCCGGCAAACTTTTGATGGATCCTGTAAAGGAAAGTATGGAAAGAAATCTGCTACCTATTTTTCAAAATAAAGTAAAACTACTATTCAGCGAATTAAAAGAATCAGATGCCGCCATACTTGGCGCAAGTGCACTGGTATGGGAGATAAAGGAAGAGGGAAAATAAATATTATGTCATAATAGTATCTTACGCCATTCTCTGAAATGTCCAGAACAATGCTATCAATGCAATCAAACCTGACAACGGATATACTATTACCTTTTTATACCATTTCTTGTTTCCGAAAGGAAGAATAAGTAAAAGGAACACGAGTGTGATCACGCTTATTTGCCCAATTTCAACACCCACATTAAAAGAGAAAATAGAAGTAAAGAATTTATTTCTTGGTAAGCCTATTTCGTTAAGAGCACTTGCAAAGCCCATTCCGTGCACCAGGCCGAACATAAATATTATCACGATGCGCCATACTTTCAACTCACTTAGTAATATATTTTCAACAGCAACAAATGCAATAGATAAAGCAATTAAGGGCTCAACGATACCGGCGGGAAGCTTAATGATTCCCTTCATACTTAAAGCCAGTGTAATGGTATGTGCAACCGTAAAGGCTGTTGCCTGCCATAAGATAGTTCTGAATTTGGTGTTCAATAAACATAGGCTTACAACAAACAGTATATGATCAAGGCCATAGGGAACAATATGATTTACACCCAGTCCAAAATAATACCAAACCACATCCCCTGTTGGCGCTTTCTCCAGCGTATAATTTATTGTATGCGCAAAGGATGAAAAGGGAAGAGCGATGAGTATAAAGGCAAAAAACCGTTTATAATTTACTGTATCTTTCTGCAGCGTCATCAATTATAATTCTTTCAGCAAAGCTGCACTTTCTTCCTTTAATTCTATATCAATTCCAGGATTGTTTTTTAATGCTTCCGTTAATACTTGTTTTGCTTTTTCCTTGTTTCCACTTTTGGCGTATATAAGGCCTGCATGACAAAGCAAGACAGGATTTTTACAATTTGTTTTTAATGCTGTATCAATATAGGTTTTCGCTTTTTGGAAAGTTTCCATTTTATAATAGACCCAGGCAACGGTTTCGTTTACATCAATGTTTTCCGGGCGTCTGCCGTACTCAAGTAACGCATGTTTCAGGGCATTATCGTTATCCCCTTTTAGTAGATAAGCATACGCCAGTTCCCTGTCAGCGTAGTGTCCGATACTTTCATCTTCTGCTCCTTTTTTGCTGTCATTATTCATTCCATCTATAATCTTGTCAAGAAGATCATTTGCCCTTTTTGTATCTCCGCTCATGCGGTACAGTTGTGATAGTTGCTCTTTTATTGCATAATCACTTACTAAAGCCGCCGCTTGCTCATAATATGAAATTGCTTTTTTATAATCCCCGCTTATCATGGATATGTGCCCAAGGCCAGCTATCGCATAAGCATATCCCGGGCGCTCGTCGAGTGCAATGGTATAATGCATTTTAGCACTTAGCGAATCGCCGGTATTTTCGTATAGCCGGGCCAGTTGTATACGTGTCCATTCGGTTGGTTCATCTCCTGCTCCACCCGAACCCACAGCCATTTTCATAGCATCTATTGACCCAGGATAATCACCATATATTTCACGTAGATAAGATATGCGTGAGTAAGAACGAATATCCGGGCGGATGGATACCATCTTGTCTGAATTTTCAACGGCTGTTTTATAATTTCCCATTTCCACATTTCCATCTACCAGTAAGCCATATATAAGTGCATTGTAAGGATTTATTTTTTGCGCTTTTTCAGCGATTGTTAGTCCGTCTGCAAAGTGATGCTGGGACATATAGAGTAACGCCTTAAGCGTTAAGGCTTCAAAATTTCCTGGCTCGTTTTCAAGTATCCGGTTAATATATTTCATAGCGGCAGCGTCATAGTACATATAATTAGCAGTGATCCTGCCTTCCTGTATGTATAAAGTAGCAAGGGCTATAGCAGTTTTGGTATCGTTCGGGTTGTATTCAATTTGTTTAATAAGTTGTTCTGAGGTTGCTTTTGTTTTTTGCCATTCTACAGAAGTAGCAGCGTCTTCTCTTTCAATAAGCGGGTAAGCTTTGTTGTTTAATTCTGATTTATGAAGGTTATAACGTATAACCACAAACGCAGAAACGGTAAAGAAGAAAACGATTAATAAGATGTATATAAATTTCTTTTTCATAACGAGTTTGTGTAGGGATTAAGAGAGCTCAAAGAATAAAGCCCGTGGAATTTACCACGGGCTTTATTATGAAATATGAAATTATTCTTTAACTATTGTTAGTGTTTTATTAGTTCCACTATCTTTCTTTCCTGAGATAAAATATGAACCTTTGGTCATTCCGTTTGCATTCCACTGTGTAGTGTAAGTGCCCGCTTCAACCATTTTGTTTACTAACACTTTCAAGGGCTTGCCTGAAGCATCGTAAAGCATAATATTCACCCTTGAACGCTCTGCAACATGGTAACGCAATGTATTGTTACCACTGCCTATAGGGTTTGGTGAATTTGCTATTTCTATACCAGGTGAAGCAAGGCCAAGTGATGATGAAGTTGCAGGTCCACTTGTTTTCATGTTCACTGATGGTGCCTGCGGCGGCGGAGCACAATCGCAATTGTGATCACCCGACCATGGAGTCTGTACAAACGGGAAATCTTTTTTGAACGAAGTATCATTTGCATTTACACCAGTACTGTAATTTAATACTCCTAACAACTGAGGTGTTACACCACTTCCGCCAGGCATATAGTCATCGTAGAAGAGCCCTATGGCTGCTAACACTACTCCACTCACAGTCTGCAGTTCGATCCGTGTTACATCATCTTCCAACCTTCTTCCATTAGGGAAGCCATCCATATTTGGAATGAACTGGAGCGATGTATCGCCATTATATCTTGGGTCAGTTAAACCTAAAACCGCTGCCTGAACTAAACCTTCAGAGCTAAAATCAGCTGATGTGCGATCTGTAACAGGAACAGCCATATTTAAACGAAGCATATCTCCTCCGTTTGGTAAAAAGTTATTGACAAAGGGCTTACCTGCGGCAAGTGGCTTACCCATTTTTCCGGTTGCGAGTTGATAAGGACGCATA
>JBBPZF010000197.1:0-2280 GCA_038199105.1 Chitinophagales bacterium
AAAATAAATGATGAAGAAATAAATGAAATATATCAATACGGTATTGACTTATTTTTTAATCTTGAGAATTATTTAAAGGATGTCGTTTGATGTATATAAATGCTTTTTACCAGAATGTAATTTAGATACTCTGTTAGTTGAAGTTCTTTTACAAAAAGCCTTTTCAGTAAACCATCAAAAAGGAAATATCTCAATACCAGTAAGAATTGACTGAAAAAGCTTTAAAAGACAGTTTCGCAGTTGGCATTATTGATGAAGATAAAATAAAGCTAAGAGCATTAGACAGATTCACGGAAATTAAAAGATTAAGTAAAAAAGGACTGAAATTGTTTAAGCATAATGACATAAATACACATCATTATTTTATTCAAATTTGTCCGGCAATTGAAAAATGGATTTTGGATGAATCAACAAAAGGAGAAATTGATTTGGCAGATGAAAAGTATAAATTGCCAAACACTTTGAAAGGCCTCGTAAATTTGAAAGGTTTATCTCAAAGAAATGATCAACGATTTAAAATGTTGTTTTTAGACATGTTGGTTAATGGAAAATGTGATGAGATAATAACATTGAAGAAATGGCTATTATTCCTGAAAGAAAATAATTACAATTCAAATACAGATTTATTATAAATGCCTGAAGAACAAAAATTATTTAAAGTAACTATAGATAACATCACCATTGATGTGCCTGCAGGAACAACTGTTTTAAATGCGGCGAGAATGATTGGTGGTGAAGTGGCGCCTCCTGCAATGTGCTATTATAGCAAGCTTGAAGGAAGCGGTGGAAAATGCAGGACGTGTTTGGTGGAAGTGGCCTCCGGCTCAACTGCCGATCCAAGGCCGATGCCGAAGCTTGTAGCATCATGCAGAACAAATGTGATGGATGGAATGGTTGTAAAAAACATAACGAGCGAAAAAGTCATAGATGCACGGAAAGGTGTTGTGGAATTTCTATTGATCAATCATCCATTAGATTGCCCGATCTGCGACCAGGCTGGCGAATGTTCTCTGCAGGACCTGGGATACGAACATGGTGCTGTACAAACACGTTATGAATTTAAAAGACGCACTTTTGTAAGAGAAGATATTGGTCCATACATTCAATTGCACATGACAAGATGTATACTTTGTTACCGGTGCGTTTATGTTGCGGAACAACTAACTAATAATCGAGTGCACGGAATATTAGATCGCGGTGATCACTCTGATATTTCAACTTATATTTCGAAAGCGATTGACAGCGACTTTAGTGGGAACGTGATTGATGTATGTCCAGTGGGTGCACTCACAGATCGTACCTTCAGATTTAAAAATCGCGTTTGGTTTTTAAAGCCGATGGATGCACATCGCGATTGCGATAAGTGTTGTGGTAAAGTAACGTTATGGAATCGCGGCGATGAAGTATATCGCGTAACAGCAAGAAAAGATCAGTGGGGAGAAGTGCAAAGCTATGACGGTAAGCCGGGATGGATTTGTAACACCTGCCGCTTTGATAAAAAGAAAACATCAGATTGGGTGATTGAGGGACCAACTAAAATAAACAGGCATTCTGTGATCTCTGCCAATCATTACGAAGTAAAAGTTCAGCCCGCTGACCCATTGAATAAAGTATTGAATGGGCGCAAGCCTTTGTTGTTGTTGGATATTCATGAAACAAGCCAGGTTAACAGGCCGGAAATAGATTTGAGTTTAATTCCCGGTCCGGCCACATCAACAACGTTTATAGAACACGATGAGGCAAGAGACATAGCAAATGCACCATTAGAAAATATCCTGTTTAACGATCATAAGGAATTACCTAAATACGAATCAGAATAATACATGCACTTTACTCCAACATTACTGGCGATAGACTGGGCCGTTTTTACTGAAAAATTAATTCTAATTGTAGCAGTGGTAAGCGGATCATTGGTGGTGGCCATGTATTCTACTTATGCCGAGCGCAAGGTTGCTGCTATATTGCAAGACAGGCGTGGCCCCAATCGTGCGGGCCCCGGTGGTATATTTCAGCCCTTAGCAGATGGCTTAAAATTATTTTTCAAAGAAGAAATTATACCAAGCTTTTCATCAAAATTTTTATTCATATTAGGTCCATGCCTTGCTATGCTCACGGCTATGATGGTGGGAGCAGTAGTTCCGTGGGGTAACAAAATTCATGTTTTTAACAGGGACGTCTCATTGCAAATAGCAGATGTGAACATTGGAATTTTATATGTTTTTGGTGTAGTGAGTTTAGGCGTTTATGGAATAATGATCGGCGGATGGGCAAGCAATAATA
>JBBPZF010000198.1:0-3305 GCA_038199105.1 Chitinophagales bacterium
AGTGTTTCCGGAGCTACATATAGCATCTTCGTTTTTCCGGAAGTAAGATCTTCCTTTACAACTTTTTGTTGTCCCTTATTGAGTGTGCTATTCAAAAAATGAGCGATATGATCTGCACTGCTGTATCCCCGCACCAGGTCCACCTGGTTTTTCATTAAGGCTATAAGGGGAGAAACAATAATTGCACAGCCCTCGCTTATCATTGCCGGCAATTGGTAGCAAAGGCTTTTCCCACCGCCCGTTGGCATTATTACAAACGTATCCTTACCATCCAAAAGATTGGTAATTATTTGCTCCTGGGTATCTTTAAAACTTTTAAACCCAAAATGCTTTTGTAAATGATTTGAAAGGAGGCTGGAAGTACTTTTTGTCGCAGAGTTTCCGGAAGACGGCTTGGTCGGCGTCTTGTTGGTTTTTACTTTAGTAGTAGGCATGGTTTTTCTTTTCTTTTCCACAATTTTTTAAAGGAGTTCAAAGTTAAATCAATTGATATTCTGAAATTGTTTGTCCCAAATTGTTTAACAGTATAATCTTTCTTTATAAAAATTATTGTTGTTAAGATACGAAGATTAGAGAATACCGTACCAACCTTTTTTTCGTTTATCGTTAACCAATTTAAGTAGGTTTGCTTTTTTTTGCTTAGCCAATAATCTTTTTGCCTAAAAATCTTACTATTATATTATTTATTTTTATTTAAATGGCTGACTATAATATTATCTCTTCTGCTAAAAAAACAATTGACGTAGAAGCACGTTCTATAAAAGATTTGGGGAGATTAATAGATGAAAATTTTGAAAAAACTGTTTTAAAAATTGATGGGTGTAAAGGTCGCCTGGTTGTAAGCGGAATTGGTAAAAGCGCAATTGTTGCGCAGAAAATAGTTGCGACACTTAATAGTACTGGCACACCGTCTTTATTTTTACATGCGGCTGATGCTATCCATGGAGATATAGGTATGGTGCAAAGAGAAGATGTGGTAATGATTATTAGTAAGAGCGGCGACAGTCCTGAAATAAAAATATTAATTCCCCTGATTAAAAATTTTGGGAACACGATTATCACTATTTGTGGAAACATGCAAAGCTATCTTGCAAAATGCGCGGACATCGTCATAGATTCAACGGTTACAGAAGAGGCTTGTCCTAATAACCTGGCTCCCACAAATAGCACAACAGCGCAAATAGTGTTGGGCGATGCGCTTGCAATTTGCCTTATGGAGCTGAAAGGTTTTGGTTCGGATGATTTTGCCAAGTTTCATCCAGGGGGAACTCTTGGTAAAAAATTATACCTGCATGTGGGCGATCTTTTTCTAAATAATGAAAAACCTTCCGTAAAAGCAACAAGTCTTTTAAAAGATGTTATAATAGAAATTACAAAAAAGCGTTTAGGCGCGACCGTGGTACTCGATGATGAAGAAAAAATTCTTGGTATAATTACAGACGGTGACTTAAGACGCATGCTTGAAAAAAATAATTCTCTTAATGATGTGGTAGCAAAAGATATTATGTCACTATCACCAAAAAAAATAGGTAGCAATGAACTTGCAGTAACAGCCCTCGACACGATGCGGAAAAATAATATAAGCCAGCTTGTCGTTACTGACGGAGAGCATTACGCAGGAATTATACATTTGCACGATCTTGTGCGGGAAGGAATCATTTAATCTTAGCCGAAATGAATAAAAACAATTATGTAGCAATAATGGCGGGTGGCATCGGAAGCAGGTTTTGGCCCATAAGCCGTATGAATTATCCGAAGCAGTTTTTAGATATTCTAAACCAGGGACGTACGCTTATTCAATCAACATACGACCGTTTTGCGCAATACATTCCCAACGAAAATATTTATATTGTCACATCGCTTCAATATCGGAATATTGTTGCCGAGCAGTTGCCTTTATTAAACCCGGAAAATATTTTATGCGAGCCTTCCAGGAAAAATACAGCTCCGTGTGTAGCTTATATTTCGTATAAGTTGTATCAAATAAATCCGGAGAGTAACTTAATATGTGCACCGGCAGACCACTTGATAATGGACAATATTGCTTTTATAAAAGTGAGCCTGGAAGCCTTAGAGTTTACAGAGAAAAACAATGCGCTGGTTACCTTAGGTATTAAACCTTTATCTCCTAATACCGGCTATGGATATATTCAATACGAACAACATTCTGTAACAGAAAATATTTATAAAGTAAAAACCTTTACAGAAAAACCTGATGCGGAACTAGCAAAAGATTTTCTTATAAGCGGAGATTTTTTGTGGAATGCAGGCATTTTTGTTTGGCGCACAAAAAGCATTATTTCAGCTTTTGAAAAATATTTGCCAGAGATTCACGAAGTTTTCGATGGAGCAAAAAAAGCGTTAAACACTCCTGACGAACAGGAAGCCATCAACCTTATTTACCCGCTTTGTGTAAACATTTCTATTGATTATGGTATTTTGGAAAAGGCGGATAATGTTTACGTTATTCCTTCTTCATTCGGCTGGAGCGACCTTGGTACCTGGGGAAGCGCTTATGAAAATCTTGAAAAAGATTATCATGCAAATGCAGTAGCTGCGGATAACGCTATACTCTTTGATTCTGAAAATAATGTAATCCACGCTGATAAGAATAAATTAATTCTTTTACAAGGCCTTGATGATTTTATAATAGTTGATACACCAGATGCTTTGCTTGTTTGCAAAAAAGAAAAAGAACAGCACATCAAAGAATATCTTTCGGAAGTAAAGAGAAACAAGGGCGAAAGCTTTTTGTGATAATGTTTGTTGACAACTTTTTTGAATGTGCGTTATATAATCCGGGCTCTATAAAAATTGTATGCTTTGAGCAATCCATCTATTAAAAGTAAACTTCCAAAAACCGGCGAAACGATTTTTTCCGTAATGAACTCACTGGCCAATAAATATAAGGCCATAAACCTCGGACAAGGATTTCCTGATTTTGAAATGAACAAAGAGCTTATCCAAATAGTGGATAAAGCAATGAAAGACGGGCACAATCAGTACGCAAATATGAATGTGCCGTCTTTACGTAATGGGCTTGCGGAGAAAATAAAATTTTTATACAACACGGAAATAGATCCGGAAAAAGAAATCACTATTACTCCCGGTGGAACTTATGCGCTATACACATCTTTCACTGCTGTTTTAAATCCCGGAGATGAAGTAATTGTTTTTGAGCCGGCCTTCGATAGTTATGTTCCCAATATAGAAATAAATGGTGCCATCCCGGTTTTGTTGCCGCTTACCTTTCCGGATTATAAAATTGATTGGAGCCTGGTAAGAAAAAATATATCATCCAAAAC
>JBBPZF010000199.1:0-3895 GCA_038199105.1 Chitinophagales bacterium
CCATATTTTTCCCAGCCATCTTTCACTTCATTACTGATTGCGATAGAAACTTCTTCCAGTGATTTCTCCTTTGGCCCTAACTCTATAACGAGATTGTCATTTTGCTCAGAGGTATTACTTACCCGAACAGATTCTGTTTCATAACCTGAATAAGTAACTATGACAGAGTAGCCGCCATCAGGAAGCTTGAGCGTAAAATTTCCATCAGCATCTGAAGCTACACCAAAGGTTGTATTCTGCGCAAACACTGATGCGCCTTGCAACGCTGCCTTTGTATTCTTATCAATTACCTTTCCTTTTATTGTATAATAAGTTTGCTGTGCATTGGCTGTGTTGAGAGAAAAATTACTTACAACAAAAAGTAAAAGGGTTAGAAATATTTCTTTATTTGTAAGAAAGCTTGCTGTTGAAGAAGAGGTTTTGATGTGGTTATTTTTCATAGATGATTTTAAAAAAATGAATTAGGTAAGATTATATTTTTCTTTTAACGTTGTGCATGTATGTTGAATGGCTTGCTTCACTGGTGTAAATTTAAACGCAGGCAATGCAGATAAAATTTTACTGTTATCTAAAAAAACCTGCGTCAATGCTGTGCTTGCGGTTTCTTTTGTGAGCAACGATTTGTTACATGTAAACGCTGCTTTAATTGCTTCTATTCTCCAAACAATCTCTGCCATGAAAGGCGTTACTTTTTTAGACGGCGGTTTTTTGCCGAAGCATTTCGCCATAGTCGCAAACACTTCCCTGTAAGATAAATTCTCAGCGCTTAAAATAAAACGTTCATTGGTTATTTCGCTGTTCATTAACAAAATCATTATCGCCGCTACATCTCTTACATCTACAAATCCGCCACCACCTTCGGTGTACCATTGAAATTCATTGTATGCAGATTTAAAAGTTGCAGACGAGCCGCTTTCCCAATTATCACCTCCCAATATTAAAGAAGGGTTTACAATCACTGCTCCCAGTCCTTCGCCCGTACCGCGCCACACTTCCATCTCTCCCAGGTATTTTGATTTTCCATAAATGCTGTTGCTTGTCTCTTCTGTCCAGTTCATTTTTTCAGTGATCGTTTCTCCGCTTCTTATTCTGCCGAGCGCTGATACCGAACTTACATGAATGAGTTTTTTTACACCAGCATCAATACATGCGTTTACAACGTTTGCCGTTCCCTCAATATTTATTTTGAGTAAACGGTTTTTATCTTTTTTATCAAAAGAAACAACAGCGGCGCAATGATGAACGTACGTCACGCCTTGCATTATTTCTTCCAGGCAAGAAGGATCGAGAATGTCGCATTGCATAGTTTGCAGGTTTGGATGCGAGATTTGCAAAGGGGCAGAATGATACAATGCTGTTACGGTGTAACCCTTATCCAGCAATTGTTTCACCACTTCCCTGCCGACCAGCCCCGCAGCGCCTGTTACTAAAATTTTTATGTTTGAAACGTTTTTCGCCAGATTATTTTCCAATCGTGCAATGATTTGTTGGTGAAAATAGCATGAAGGATTTTATTTTGAAAATGGATTTAAAAAGTTGTTCAGTCTTTATAATCGTAAAATCCTTTGCCTGTTTTTTTTCCAAGGTTTCCACTTTTCACTTTTTCTTGCTGCAGGGCGGAAGGTTTAAACCGTTCTGTTTTATTAAATGCGTCATACATGCTTTGTGATACCGCAAAATTAACATCCATGCCAATAAGATCCATGAGTTTAAATGGTCCCATTTTAAAACCGGTCGCTTCCAGAATTTTATCAACGTCTTCAAAAGAAGCAATGCCGGGTTCAACAATTTTTAAATACTCAAGATAATAATGCCGGGCAACACGATTCACAATGAAGCCCGGAGAGTCTTTGCACATCACCGGTTCTTTGCCGAGATCTTTGCAAATATTATAAATAGTATCCGCTATCTCCTCGCTTGTTTGCTCACCCTTCACCACCTCTACTAATTTCATTATATACGCCGGGTTGAAAAAGTGCATGCCCACCACTCTTTGCGGGAAAATTATTTTTTGCTGAAGTGCGGTGACAGAAAGCGAAGAAGTGTTGGTGGCAAAAATAGTTTCTTCATTATTGTTTTGAGCGAGCTCGTTGAACAAAGCAATCTTTGCCTCTTCTTTTTCTACAATCGCTTCAATTATTATTTGACCGAAGCAATCTTTTATATCAGTAATAAAACGAATACGGCTAAAAATTTCGTTGCTTTTTACAGCAGAAATTTTTTCTTTATCAACCAGGTAAGCAAGATTTTTTTGAATAAATTTTTTTGCATTTTCAAGTACGCTTTCATTTATATCAAAAAGAATAGCTTTGAATCCGCCTTGTGCAATTACCTGCGCAATGCCGCTTCCCATAGTTCCTGCTCCGCAAACGCAAATAGTAATTGTCATGAGGTTTTATTTTAAGTCGGAAAATATTAAAGCTATCCAATCTGACTTGCTAAGAATTTTAATTCATTATCGGTTATAGAAGACTTTTCGCTCTTATCATAAATTGCGGCCAGGTAAATAACTTCCCGATATACTTTCACGCAAGTTATCACCCTCGCGCCGCCGGATTTTCCTTTTCCTTTATTTGTAACTGCCAGCCGTATTTTATAAAAATCTTTTCCTAAAGGTGTCCCTTGTTGCGGGTTTTTTTCAAGTTCTTTTACGAGGGATAGCAGGTCTGAATTTAGTGAGGGATATTTTTTATGTAATTTCTTAAATTCTTTTTCAAACGAAGAAATCGTTCTTACTTCATAATTCATTTAAAAAAGATTTTGCAGGCCGGCTTTTGGTTTTACCTTCTGAAGCTAATCGCGCTTCCTGCATTCCCCTAGCAATGGTGAGTAAATCATTTTTTTTTGATTCCTTTTTTATAGATACAAAATCAAAATGTCGTAATAGTTTTAATAAGAATTCATAATTCTTTTCTTCTACTTCTAATATTACTTCTTTCATACTCAAATTTTAAAAAATTTTTTATCTACACCGCACTCGTAAACTGTTTCAAAAATCTCAAATCATTTTCACTGAATAATCTCAAATCTTTTATCTGGTATTTTAGCATGGTGATTCTTTCAATACCCATTCCAAATGCAAAGCCGGTGTATTTTTGTGTATCAATTCCGCAATTTTCAAGCACTTTGGGGTGAACCATACCGCATCCCAATATCTCCACCCAGCCTGTATATTTGCAAACATTACAGCCCGTGCCGCCGCAGATCAGGCAACTTACATCCATCTCGGCGCTTGGCTCGGTAAATGGAAAATACGATGGGCGAAAACGTACTTTAAAGTCACTTCCGAACATTTCTTTTACGAAGAAATAAAGTGTTTGCTTCAAGTCTGCAAACGACACATCTTCTGCGATGTATAAGCCTTCCACCTGGTGAAAGAAACAATGGGCCCTTGCGCTAATGGTTTCATTTCTATAAACACGACCCGGACAAATAATTCTTATCGGCAATACACCTTTTTCCATCTCCCTCACCTGCACGCTGCTGGTATGTGTGCGCAACATCCAGTCAGGGTTTTGCGACACATAAAAAGTGTCTTGCATGTCTCTTGCAGGATGGTCCTCCGGCAAATTGAGCGCAGTAAAATTGTGCCAGTCATCTTCAATTTCCGGGCCTTCAGCAACGGCAAAGCCTAAACGCTGAAAGATAGAAATGATGCGGTTTCTTACTATACTTATTGGGTGCCTGCTGCCCATCGGTAATTCATCACCGGGAAGTGTTATATCAATTTCGTTTTCTCTACCTTGTTGCTTGCTTCCTGTTGCGGATTTTAATTCTTCATATTTATTTTCTGTAAACAACTTGAGGTCATTCAGTAATTGCCCCATTTCCTTTTTGTTTTCTGCCGGCACATTTTTCATTTCAGGCATCAATGATTTTATCAATCCTTTTGTGC
>JBBPZF010000200.1:0-2326 GCA_038199105.1 Chitinophagales bacterium
CAACTCTTATGCTGGCGGACTTATATTCCACCACATGCTCAAATAATTTTTCTTTTGAACCAAAATAGTAGCTTATCATCGCCAGGTTCACGTCCGCCGATTTTGCAATATCACGTATCGAAGTACCCTCAAAACCCTTTTCGCCGAAGAGTTTCATTGCTGTTGATAATATAGTTTCTTTTGCGTCCATTTTAGAATTGAGGCGCAAAGTTAAACAGTTGTTTGATATTAAACAAACGTTTAATTAAATTTTTTTTGAAAAAAAATTCTTCGTAAGGCTTAAAATAATGCTGACCAATAAGTTGCATCTTTGCGCAAACAATTACCAGAATACAGGGATATGTACGAACTGTTCTTCAAAAGCTTTAATGAAAAAGTTTCCCTCAGTGAGGATGAACAAGAATCCATAAAAAATTATCTCACGCCTAAAAAGCTCAGGAAGAAGCAGTACCTGCTGCAGGAAGGCGATGTTTGTAAAATAACTGCTTTTGTAGAAAAAGGTTCGTTGAGAGCATATTCTGTTGATGAAAACGGGCATCATTTAAAAATATCCTGCGCGGCATTGCCGGCCGTTCCCCG
The DNA here is from genome assembly GCA_038199105.1 of Chitinophagales bacterium. GTDB lineage: Bacteria > Bacteroidota > Bacteroidia > Chitinophagales > Chitinophagaceae > Ginsengibacter. The sequence goes on from JBBPZF010000200.1 coordinate 580, forward strand.
GAAGAAAACCATGACTGGGCAGCCCGCCAAATATATCTTGCTTTTGCAACAGCAATAGCTGCTGCGGCTGAAGAAAAAGTAGATGCAACGCCCATGGAAAGCTTTAATAGCCCGGCACTTGATAAATACACTCAGCCAAAGATTGGCTGGCTGGCTCTGCTAAAGTGCGAAGAGAGAAGGAAAAACTTTTTTTACATCAATAATAAAAATATAAATATGAAAAAGATTTTAGCAACAAACCCTTCCAATTTCTCCGCTTTTATTGCAAGAGTATTTTTAGGAGTAGCAATTTTTCCACACGGTGCGCAAAAATTATTAGGATGGTTTGGAGGTTCCGGCTACGAGGCAACAATGGGCTTCCTGACAGGTGGCGCCGGGCTGCCGTGGATTGTGGCTTTCCTGGTAATCATTATTGAGTTTTTTGCATCGCTGTTTTTAATTTTTGGATTTGCTACAAGAATCGCCGCATTTGGAATAATTATAAATTTTTTCGGCGTGCTTTTTTCGACAAACATTCATAATGGATTTTTTATGAACTGGCAGATGCAGCCAAACAAAGGCGAAGGATTTGAATACTTGATCTTATTATTTGGACTGGCATTCATCTCTCTAATCGCAGGCGGCGGTAAGGCAAGTATAGATGCGGCCATTACCGGAAATAAATTGAGAAATTAAATTTAAAAGGAACGCAATCGCAGGAGTAATTATGACAACATTCTCATCATTTAAAAACTTACAAATAATCTAAAAGAGCAGGAGCAAATTATGCCTGTCCTGTTTATTGGCCATGGTTCACCAATGAATGGAATTGAAGACAATGAGTTTAGTGAAAGATGGACAGCAATGACAAAAGAAATCCCTACAACCGCGGCTGTTCTCGTGGTTTCAGCGCATTGGTTTACGAGGGGAACGAAAATTACGGCGATGGATTTTCCAAAAACAATCCATGATTTTGGCGGCTTTCCACAAGCGTTATTTGATGTGCAGTACAATGTACCCGGTAGTCCTGTTATTGCAAAAGAAACTGTCGATTTACTTCACTCTGCTTATGTGGAACCTGATCACGACTGGGGATTGGATCACGGTACCTGGACGGTAGTGAGGCGCATGTATCCTGGCGCAAACATCCTGGTATTGCAATTAAGTTCAAAGGCGTATTCAAAGAATTTGAAGCAAGTATTTATACAACCGGCGATGATTTTATGTCTGCTGAAATTGATTTCTGGATGAATCCGGCATCCGTAGATACTGGCAGTGCAGACCGCGATGCACATCTTAAAGGCGCGGACTTTTTTGATGCAGAAAATCATAAAGAAATTACGTTCGTTGCCAACACGTATGAAAAAGTAGATGGTGATGGCAGCTATGAATTGTATGGTGATTTAACGATTAAAGGAATAACTAAAAGAAATAAAACTTGATGTAGAATTTGGCGGTGTAATGAAAGACCCATGGGGAATGAGAAAGCCGGATTAGCATCAATGGAAAAATAAACCGCAAAGATTGGGGGCTTACCTGGAATGCAACATTAGAAGCAGGTGGCGTGTTGGTTAGTGATGATGTTAGGATTAGTTGCGAGGTGCAATTACTAAAATCCAATGAAGTAGAAGCTGCGACGGAGCAATAAATAAATAAAAGCACCCGTCTTCAAACGGCAGGTGCTTTTATTTGTGCGCCAGGCATGTGTATCAGCTATAAGGTGCAAGTCCTGAATACACTTTACAGTAGGGAGTATTAGCCAAGAGCA
>JBBPZF010000201.1:0-2100 GCA_038199105.1 Chitinophagales bacterium
AAGTATTAGGCTCTTCCGTTGCAGGCATCATGGTTTTATTCATCAAAGAATTTGTTTGGGTAATGTTGATTGGCAGCCTGATAGCCTGCCCGTTTGCTTATTTGTTTGTCCACAACTGGCTGCAGGGCTATGCGTACAGAATTAATATTAGTGCATTGCCATTTATTATTTCCATTGTTTGTTTAGGATTGATTGCCGCAGTATTAGTCTGCATACAAACATTCAAAGCAGCAATAGCAAACCCGGTAAAGAGTTTGAGGACGGAGTGAAATTAAAAATTAGAAAAGATGAACTGCAAAACTTTTGATTTTTTAATTTTTCATTTTGACTTATAACTTAATACTTACAACTTAAGACATCTTTTATGTTTAGAAATTATTTTAAAACTGCTTTTAGAAATTTTAATAAGGATAAAACTTTTTCTTTCATCAATATTATTGGCTTAGCGGTTGGCTTAACATGCTTTGTGCTCATCGCAGCTTTTGTGTATGATGAACTGAGCTACGATGCTTATCCTGCTGATGCTAAAAATATTTATCGTGTGAACTTAAATGTAACGGGCAATGGCGACATAGCTGTTTATCCGAATGTTGATTATGCGGTTGGTGAAGGAATGAAAAATGCTTTTCCTGAAATAAAAGATTTCGCCAGGATGTCTCCGGCAACTGACTTTGTAAAATATAATGATAAACAATTTAAAGAAGATAAGCTGGCTTTTGCAGATGCAAATTTTCTTCAAATGTTTTCTATACCGCTTGCTGATGGAAGCAATAAGGATGCATTGGCACAACCAAACAGTGTTGTTATTTCCAAAGCATTCGCCAAAAAATATTTTGGCGAAGCAAATCCTATTGGTGAATCGTTAATCATCGGTTTGCATAATTCTGTATATAAAGTAACAGGTATCTTTGACAAGGTTCCTGATAATTCTCATTTTCACTACGACGCATTTATCAGCCTTACAACATTTCATATAACCAATCCTACGTGGAGTAATCTTGGTGAGTTTACTTACCTTAAACTTAACAAGAATGCAGATGTAAAAAAACTGCAGGCAAAGTTTCCACAGCTTGTTGCAAAATATGTGGTACCTGAAGTACAGCACGATATGGGCGTCAGTTTAGCTGAAGCTCAGAAATCTGTGAGTTCATTTATATTTACTTTACAGCCACTTACCGATATTCATCTTTATTCGCACACTAAATACGAACTTGAGCCAAACGGCGATATTCAATACGTTTACATCTTCTCAGTACTTGCCATATTTATTTTACTGCTGGCTTGTGTAAACTTTACCAACCTTTCAATTGCACGTTCGGTAAAAAGAGCAAAAGAAGTTGGCGTAAGAAAAGTAATGGGTTCTGCAAAGGGGCAATTAATAAAACAGTTTCTGGCAGAGTCAGTATTAATGAGCTTTTGTGCTATGTGGCTGGCAATCGTTTTGATATTCATTCTGCTGCCTAGCTTCAACCAGCTTTCGGGCAAACAAATAAACATTGGATATTTCCTGAATTATAAGTTTATTCTGGCAATGCTTACGCTGGTATTTTCTGTAGGCGTGCTCGCAGGCATTTATCCTTCCTTCTTTTTATCATCCCTCAATCCAATAAAAGTATTAAAAGGTTCGGCTGGCATAGGCAGCAAGAGAAATACTTTACGCAGCAGTTTGATTGTATTCCAGTTTTTTGTTTCTACCGCTTTAATTATTTCAACCATCATTGTCTTTCAGCAATTAAATTATATGCAGAATAAAAAACTTGGTTACGACAAGGAGCAGGTTTTATTTCTGCCTGATGCAAGTTTAATGGGCAATAACCAGGATGCCTTTAAACAACAATTGTTACAGGATAATCGTGTTGTTGCCGTAAGCATTTCAAGGAGCGTACCAAACAATGATGCATTTATGGATGGCACACAGGTGCACCCTGAAAATAAGAATGGAAACGGAACAGAAATTCACATGAATATTTATCACGTTGATTATGATTATGCCAAAACGCTGGGAATGAAAATAAAGCAGGGCAGGTATTTTTCAAAAGCCTTTGCTACAGATAGTGATGGCGTTGTAATTAATGAAGCTGCTGTTAAAGAATTAGGATG
>JBBPZF010000202.1:0-7996 GCA_038199105.1 Chitinophagales bacterium
TAAAAAGAAGATTAGAATTGTTATATCCGGGTAAATACAATCTTGCTATTGATAAAAAAGATAGCTGGTTCATTGTTTCTTTAGCGTTAATTTTAAAATGATGAAATGTATTGCCATAGATGATGAACCTTTAGCGCTGAAGTTGCTGGAAGACAGCATTAGCAAAGTACCATATCTTGACCATGTGGCATCATGCCGAAATGCATTTGATGCGATGAAGGTGTTACAAGAGAGTAAAATTGACCTCATCTTTATTGACATACAAATGCCGGGTTTGACAGGGCTTCAATTTATCAGCACCCTTCAAAATAAACCACTTGTTATTTTTATAACGGCATACAAGCAATATGCGCTGGAAAGTTATGATTTGGCAGTAGTAGATTATTTGGTAAAACCTGTATCGTTGGAACGGTTTATAAAAGCTTGCAACAAAGCAAAAGAACTACATGAATTGAAATTATTGAAACAGCAACCATCTTTAATAAATACTAAAGATTTCTTTTTCGTTAATGCAGATTATAGCCAGGTGAAAATAATGTTTAATGATATTTTATGGATGGAAGGTGTAAGAGATTATATCAAAATACATTTAAAAAGCGCTGCCCATCCTCTTCTAATAAGAACAAGCCTTAAAGCCATAGAGCCGGAATTGCCTTCATCATCATTTGTAAGAATACATAAATCTTATATCGTGTCGGTTGTAAGCATTACTTCCATCCGTAAGAACAGTTTATTTATAAAAGAAATGGAATTGCCAATTGGAGAAACATTTCGTGAGGTAGTTGAAAAACTTACCGGCAGAGAATAATAGCTTTGCTTCTATATTCTTATTGTGCAATAAGTATTGCAGCGATGAAATCACAGCCCTTTTAAACATCTTCCTCCAATAATTTATAGCGACTGGCGAAAAAAAAAATAGAGCTTACCAATATCCGTATGCGATTTACTACTCAATAGCTTCTCTCTTCCATATCTTGAAAATTTAATATGTCTCTTTCCCCCAAAGGGCCCTTCTTCAATATTCTCAAAAGTTTCTTTTTTCTTTTATTACGTTTGCACAAATTATAACTATGAAATCTTTATTATTTATTGCTGTTGCTTTTAACTTTTTTTCCACGGCTAATTCCCAGGTAACCATGCCTGCGCCCAGCCCTACGCAAACGATCATACAGGATTTCGGTTTGGGTAAAATAGAATTAACGTATAGCCGTCCGGGTATTAAAGGCCGTGAACTTTTAGGAGAACACAGTGAATTGGTGCCTTTAGGAAAACCCTGGAGAACAGGCGCAAATAGTGCAACAAAAATTCATTTCAGTGATGGTGTATCTATCGGCGGCAAAATGCTTGACTCCGGAAGCTATGTTATATACACAGTTCCAAACAAAACTCAATGGGATGTGGTATTAAGCAAAGGAACCAATTATCCCGGCAGTGAAGGATTCAAAGAAAGCGATGATGTGCTTCATTACACAGCATCGGTGGTGATGGTGAAAGACAGGATAGAGACTTTTACCATGCAGTTTACCAACCTTAAAAACGAAAGTTGTGAGCTTCATATCAAATGGGGCAATACTGATGTAGCTGTTCCGATTATTATTAATATAAAAGAGCGCATACGCACACAGTTAGATGCTGCATTACAAGGCGATAAAAAACCATATTACCAGGCGGCTTCTTTCTATTATGATTATGATAAAGATTATGCAAAAGCTTTGGAGTATGTAAACAAAGCCACCGCTGAAAATCCAAAGGCATATTATATGTTTTTGCAAAAAGCAAGAATTCAAAAGGCTATGGGTAATAAAGCGGGGGCAAAAGAAAGCGCATTAAAAACTATTGAACTTGCTAAAGAAGCGAAGAACGCTGATTATGAAAATTTCGGAAATCAATTGTTGAAGCAACTTTAATATAAATAAATTGTCAGCAATCCCGGTAATGAGCTTTAGGTGAGCAGGCAAAGAAGTTATCGGACGCTGGTTTAATAAATGCAGCACATAAATTACTCTCTAAATTCCGGTCAAAATGCAGCGATATTATTTATACAAAAGGCTGCTTACTCCTGAATCTGTTGTTTTAACTCCTGGAGTTTTTCGTCAGCTAGCTTTTCTGCTTTCTCCATCGTGGAAGTCAGTTTTTTCGGAGCGTTGAAGCTATAGCCGATGAAAAAAGTGCCTGTATTTTTTTCCTGGAGAATCACATTGTTGGCATCGGACTGGCTGTATCCATGGGCGCCAATCATCATTTGTATACCCGTGAAAAAGCGGCGGGTGTCATAGCCAAATGTTAGGGTTGTTTCCAGTTGATAAATAGTTCCGTGATATTTAGTTCTCGAATTCCCGGATGGCTGTCTCGTCAAAAGCTTTGTTCTGCTGAAACCTATACCAGGATTGATTCCTGCGGAAGCATATAAATTTGACGGAGTGACAAAGGTGTAATAATAACCAGGTGAAAACACAACCTCGAATGTCTTTGATTTTTGTGGGCTGCTTTGGCCGGTCAATGGCTTTTGATCTTTGATGATATAGTGCTGGTAAGATAAAGATGGCAAAAAGGTACCCGCACTTTTCAACTGCTTCTCCGTTTGCGAATTGATGGCGTTGAAAGAAAAATTATCATTGAATTTGTAAGCTGTTTGGCCTGAAAGGCCTCTAAAAACGAGGCCAGGGAATTGTATATAGGGATCGCCATTTTTCCAGGATGGATTGAATTGATTTGTATTATCAAGATAATATCCTTTTACCCTGGAATAGTTTAGTTTTTGAATAATATGATTAAAGTTGGAGCTGAATCCAAAGCCGAAAGATTTCGTCTCACCTTTTATTTTGTTATCAACATTTTCGCTAAAAAATTTTGGCGCAAAGGTCATACTGAAGGCAAGCCAACGATAGTTAATGCCTGCACTTAACTTCGTTTTATTGTTAGACCTGATTTTGTACTGGCTTGTGTTAACTATATCAAACCCATCCTCCTTGCCGCCTAATGACATTTTGTAAACGAGCAGTTCTTTATAGTTCTCAATATATTCATTGGCGATTGAGTCCTTATCCCTGGCAGCACGGGTTTGTGCAAATGAATTTCGAATTACTGCTTGCAAGAGCAGAAAAATAACAATTGTGTACACTATCTTTTTTCGCCACATCTTGCCAAAATAGGAAAATCTATAATAACGAATGATATTATAACAATTCATTTTCCCAGGGCTGTTAGTGGCCTTCCCCACCTACGATGTTCTCAGCTCCTAACAGGATTGCAGTCAACAGTCTTTTACAGTCTGCTCCAACAAAGAAGATATTCAATTAGAATTAAAATGGAAGAAGTCCTTCAGTTTCCCTTTTCAATTATCTTTTAAACTTATAAAACCGTTTGCAGCAGCGATAGAATTTAATACCTTAAAAGATAAGAAGCGCTTTCTATTCATCCAATTTCAACACTGCTAAAAAAGCTTCCTGTGGCACTTCTACATTTCCTATCTGTTTCATGCGTTTCTTGCCTTCTTTTTGTTTCTCCAATAGTTTTCTCTTACGGCTAATATCACCGCCGTAACATTTAGCGGTAACATCTTTACGCATAGCGCTTATGTTTTCGCGTGCTACGATCTTCGCTCCTATGGCGGCTTGTATGGCAATCTGGAATTGCTGGCGGGGTACAAGGTCTTTTAGTTTTTCGCAAAGCTTTCTGCCAAATTCGTGAGAGCGTACGCGATGTATCAATGAACTAAGCGCATCTACTTTTTCACCATTCAATAAAATATCCATTTTTACAATATCACTTTCGCGGTAACCAATAGGGTGATAATCGAAAGATGCATAGCCCCGCGTAACGCTCTTAAGCCTGTCATAAAAATCAAACACAATTTCAGTAAGCGGCATCTCAAAAGACAGCTCAACTCTTGTCGGCGTTAAGTAACCCTGGTTAGTAAGCAGGCCACGTTTGCTGATACATAACGTCATGATGTTACCAATATATTCAGGCTTAGTAATGATCTGCGCTTTTATAAAAGGTTCTTCAATTTTTTCAATCCTGCTGGGGTCAGGCATTTGGGCAGGATTGTTCACAATTATTTTTTCGGCCTTTGTAGTGTAAGCAATAAAGCTCACGTTGGGTACAGTCGTTATTACTGTCTGGTTAAATTCCCTTTCAAGCCGCTCCTGTATTATTTCCATGTGAAGCATCCCCAGGAAACCGCACCGAAAGCCGAAACCCAGCGCCTGCGAGGTTTCCAGCTCAAAAGTTAACGAAGCATCATTCAATTGTAACTTTTCCATGCAATCCCGAAGCTCTTCAAACTCATCCGTATTCACAGGAAATATCCCGGCAAAAACCATTGGCTTTACTTCTTCAAAACCTCTGATAGATTCTTTGCTTGGGTTAACAATCGTTGTAATGGTGTCTCCTACTTTTACTTCTTTAGCGTTCTTTATACCGGTGATGATGTACCCAACATCGCCTGCTCTTACCTCCGGCTTTGGCTGCAAGCCAATCTTTAAAATGCCAACTTCATCCGCTTCATATTCTTTACCCGTATTTGAAAATTTAATCCTTTCGCCTTTTTTCAGTATGCCATTGAACACGCGGTAATAAACAATTATACCACGGAAACTATTGAAGACACTGTCAAATATTAGCGCTTGTAACGGTGCCGCATAGTCACCTTTTGGCGCAGGAATTAGTTTGATGATAGCAGCTAAAATCTCTTCAATTCCAATACCTGTTTTGGCACTGGCATGCAATATGTCTTCCTGTTTACAACCAATCAATTCTATTATCTGGTCTTCTACTTCCGGGATCATCGCTCCGTCCATGTCAATTTTATTGATAATAGGAATTATCTCAAGGTCATTATCAATAGCGAGATAAAGATTGGAAATTGTTTGCGCCTGTATACCCTGCGTAGCGTCAACCAATAGCAAGGCGCCTTCGCACGCTGCAAGGGCACGGCTCACTTCATAGCTAAAATCCACATGTCCGGGAGTGTCAATTAAATTCAGCACATAGTCAACACCGTTAGTATTGTAGTTTATTTGAATGGCATGGCTTTTTATCGTAATGCCTTTTTCGCGTTCCAGGTCCATATCATCAAGTACCTGCGCCTGCATTTCACGATCAGTAATTGTGTGAGTATATTCCAGCAAACGGTCAGCCAGCGTGCTCTTACCGTGATCTATGTGTGCAATAATGCAAAAATTTCTTATGTTCTTCATATTCGGCGGCGAAGATATGAAAAAGGACTAAGCCGGTGCAGCATTTGAAGCGTTAGGAAACTATCCCATGGAAAGAGAGAATTTCCAACTAATTCATTGAACATATTCTGCTGCTTATTTTTCAAATTCTTTATCATATATGCGGTTAATTTGCTTGCCGACTGTATCGTAATTAAATGCTGCACTTGCTTTTTTGGCTATACTCAGACGATCGTATGAGTTGAAATGTAAAATCATCTTTTTCATCGCATCTGCCAACTGTAGTTCATTTTTGCTTTCCACCAAAAGGCCGTTTGTTTCATTGATCACCTTACTTATTCCACCCACATCAGAAGATATTACCGGCAGGCCGCAACACAGCGCTTCAAGCAAAACACATGGTAAACTTTCAATCCGGCTGAATAGAACTAATGATGATGCTTGCTGCATTTCCACCGCTACTTCTTCATAACTAACCGTGTCTCTAAAGAAAATATATTTCCCGGTTAACAAGAGTTCATCAGCTAAAGCAACAAGGTCTTGCGTCACCCAGCCGATAAATAAAAATTCAAAATTTAGCCCCTCGTTTGCGAGGTACTTTACAGCACGGATAATTCCTTCGGGGTTTTTATAGTAATTAAGAGAAGACGCATGGATAAATCTGAATCTTTTATTCTCAAAGGGTTTGTAATAAAACATGCTGATATCGACAACATTTGGCACTACTTCAAATGGAATTTTTACAACGGTCTTATTAATCACTTCGCCCATTTTCTGGGTAACGGGTAAAAGCAAAGATGCATTTGACAACACTCTTTTAGTATAATTCCTTATAAAAAATCCACTGTTGTAAATGTTCACTTTTGCTTCTTTAAAATAACCGGACCAATGTTCTGTCACAATAAAGGGAATGTTCGTTTTCTTTTTCAAGTACAAGGCTAAAAGGCCCGCCTTCAGGGCCACATGCACATGGACGAGCGTAGGCTTTCCATTTTCCTTAATGTACTTTTCTAAAACCTGTCTGTAAATTTTTTTATATTTTACTGATGAGATCAACCGGTTAAGAAACCGAGACTTTGTTTTTGCAGAATGATAAAAAACAATTTTTTCATGCAGATTTTTTTCTGAAGATGAAACAACCTTTACATCTTTTGTAATGACACCTTTCTCATCTTTTTTTATATGAATAACAGTAATTTCCTGGAAGCGTGATACAGCCTTTGCATGGCGTTGAATAAAATCACCATCGTAAGGCGTTAATGCATTCGGATACCAGCTTGCCAGCCAAAGAATATGTTGGTTCATTTATTAGTGTAAAGATTTTTAAAAATCATTTAGCCAGTATCATCATTGAATAATTTCCCCAAAGCTTTGCACTAATATCTTTACTTATATAAAAAGATAAATTTCGTAATGACTTTTTAATACTGTTTTTAAAAGTTGCCGGTGCCTCTCTATCTATGGCGGGTTTGGTATATATCCATTCTATGATTTCAAATCCTTTATCTTTTAAAATCCAAAGGACCATTTCTTTTGTAAAGTAATGAATGTGCCCGACCGAACTGCGTTGTTGTAAAAGTATATGAGGTTTCATCATTGACCTTGAAGAAATGTCAAGAGGTATATGAAAAACAAAATAATTACTCTTCATTTTCAACTTTTCTAAAAATCCATAATAATCAGGTACATGTTCCAAAACATCTATTACAAGCACCAGGTCAGCATCCGAGCCATTTTCAGCCAGGAAATCTTTATTGTAAAATTTCAGGTGATCACTTTCCTTTTCTTTAGCCATTTCAATTGCCTGCGGCGAAATATCATATCCTGAAAAAGAAATTTGATTTCCAAGCTTATTTGATAAAGAATCAAGCACACCCCCGGCTCCGCATCCTACTTCTATTACTTTATCGGGGGTTATTTTATTCCTCTTTAATAGTTGTAAAATAACATCTGCTTTCCAGGTGCTATCTTTTAGCCCCCATTGAGGATTATTCTTTAAGTAAGTGCCATCAATATAAATTTCACTACCATCCATCGGTTAATTGATGAAGTTTTTTAACAGTGATCTCTTCATTTTAGTTAAATCAGAAAATTTAAAAATAAAAAAGTCCAGCGCAGGTGTTTGATATTCTTTAGTGAAAATTGTTAATACATAAATATGATAAGCAATGTAGCCAACACTGCTGACTGCAGCTGCGGCTGCAATTCCATACGGCGGAATAAATAATGCATCCCCGACCACAATCAATATGAAGGCAAGCAATGCTCCTTTTAAATTTATCATCACACGATTTTTACCAGCATAGTATGCAGTAAGCGTGTACAATGTTGACAAGGCTAAAATGCCAGGAATTAAAAATAAAAAAGGAATATACATCTTACTAAAACTGTCTCCAAAAACAAATGGGAACAGCCACTTACCGGTAACAGCTATCATAAGGCACATACAACCATATAAAAATAAAATGGACCTTGACATGATCATTAGTAAATTATTGATTTCCTGCCTGCGGCCGCCGGCGGTTATCGGAAACACTGCCGCAGCAAGTATAGCAGGCAAAACGAAAAACATCTGGGCCAGTTTTGATATCTGTATATAATTACCTAATTCCTGCGGCGAACGATAATGATGCACAAACCAATAATCAATGCGGTAATATAAAAAAGTAACAAGGTTACTTGCAAAAGCAAGCAGGCAATAGCTAAGCAGTTTTTTTATTTCACTTAAATTTGGAAGCGCAAATTTCCATAAAGGATTAAGAACGTTTATGCAGGCAAAAGCTAAAACTAAACCCTGAAAAAGAAAACTCAGAAAA